>JAGOYM010000004.1:31615-35760 GCA_018059165.1 Leptotrichiaceae bacterium
TGTACTATAGAAACAGCAAGAATAGCATTAGAAACTGCTGTAGAGTACGGAGCACCTGAAAATATTATTGGTTGGATTGAAGAACCAAGTGTTGCTGCATCAAAAGAACTTATGGAAAGCTCAGATTTAATATTAGCAACAGGTGGACCAGGAATGGTTAAAGCAGCATATTCGTCAGGTAAACCAGCAATTGGTGTTGGAGCAGGAAATACTCCAGTAATCATTGATGAAACAGCTGATATTAAAATGACAGTAAACTACACACTATTATCAAAAACATTTGATAATGGAGTTATATGTGCATCAGAACAATCAGTAATAGTAGATCAAAAAATATATGATGAAGTGAAACAAGAGTTTGCAAGAAGAGGAGCACATATTTTATCAAAAGCAGAAACAGAAAAATTAAGAAAAACAATGTTTATAGATGGACATTTGAACTCTGAAATAGTAGGACAAAGTGCATATAAAATAGCTACAATGGCAGGAATTGAAGTTCCTACAGTAGCAAAAGTATTAATAGGAGAAGTTACATCAACAGCTGATGAAGAACCATTTGCACATGAAAAATTATCTCCAATATTAGCAATGTATAAGTCAAAAGACTTTGATCATTCAATAGAGATTGCAAAAGAATTAGTAGAATTAGGTGGATTAGGACATACATCATTACTTTATGTAGATCCAAGTGAATCAGAAAAAGTAGATAAATTCGGTGTTGCAATGAAAACAGGAAGAATATTAATAAATATGCCAGCTTCTTTAGGAGCAATAGGAGATGTTTATAACTTTAAATTAGCACCTTCATTAACATTAGGATGCGGATCATGGGGAGGAAACTCAGTTTCTGAGAATGTAGGAGTTAGTCACTTAATAAACGTTAAGACTGTTGCTGAAAGGAGAGAAAATATGTTGTGGTTTAGAATACCTGAAAAAGTATACTTTAAATATGGATCATTACCAGTTGCACTAGATGAATTAGCAGAAAATAAAGTAAAAAAAGTATTCATTGTAACTGATAGCACACTTGCAAAATTAGGATTTACAAGTCATGTAACAAAACCTTTAGAAAAAATGAGAATAGATTATAGAGTATTCTCAGATGTACACGAAGATCCAACATTATCATGTGCACAAGAAGGTGCAAAAGCAATGTTAGAATATAATCCGGATGTTATTATAGCATTAGGTGGAGGTTCTGCAATGGATGCTGCGAAAATAATGTGGGTACTATATGAGCATCCAGATGTTAGATTTAGAGACTTAGCAATGAGATTTATGGATATAAGAAAAAGAATAGCACCATTCCCTAAAATGGGTCAAAAAGCGAAATTTATAGCTGTTGCAACATCTGCAGGAACTGGATCAGAAGTAACGCCATTCTCTGTAATAACTGACGATAAGACAGGAATTAAATATCCACTTGCAGATTACGAAATAACACCAAATATAGCAATAAATGATCCAGAATTAATGATGACAATGCCTAGAGGGTTAACAGTAGCATCAGGAATAGATGTGTTGACACATGCAATTGAATCATTTGTATCAGTGTTAGCAAGTGATTATACAAAACCTTATTCATTAGAGTCAATGAAGATAGTATTCAAATATTTACCAGAATCAGTAGAAAAAGGAGCAAAAGCAGTAAAAGCAAAAGAAAAAATGTCAAACGCATCATGTTTAGCAGGAATGGCATTTGCAAATGCATTCTTAGGAATTTGTCACTCATTAGCACATAAATTAGGAGGAAAATTCCATGTACCACATGGTATTGCAAATGCAATGTTAATTTCAGAAGTAATTAATTACAATGCAGTTGAAGCACCTACAAAAGTAGGAATATTCCCACAATACAAATATCCTGAAGCATTAGAAAGATATGCTTACATATCAGAATTTTTAGGATTTGGTGGAAAAACATTATATGAGAAAAAAGATAATTTAATTGCAGAAATAGAAAAATTAAAAGAAAGAATTGGAATACCTAAGAGTATCCAAGAATATGGAATTGGTGAAGCTGAATTCTTAGCAGCACTTGATGAAATGGCACTTGATGCATTTGATGATCAATGTACAGGGGCAAATCCAAGATACCCATTAATAGAAGAATTAAAAGAGATATACAAAAGAGCATATTATGGGCCTGCAAAAGAAGTGAAAGCAGTTGCAAAAACAGTTGCTAAGAAAGCAACTAAGAAGAAATAAATTCTAATTCAAGTCGAAAATTAGAGTTTTTATAAATGCAATTTCTTCACGAAATAAGTTTATTGGAAGAGTAAAAATATTAGTTGCTGTAGCAACTGGAATAACATTAATATCGAAATGTTTTGCAATTAATTTTGCACGTAACATATGAAAATCACTAGTTACAAGAAAGAAGGTATCGTAATTGTTACCTTCTTTTTTTAATAACTCTTTCGTGTAGTAAAAGTTCTCTTTAGTAGATGTAGAGAAATCTTCAGTATGAATTCTAGATACACTAATACCGTTATCTAATAAGTATTTTTTGAATGCTGTTGATTCTGCTAGTTTCTCATCAATTCCTTTTCCACCAGTCAAATAAATTGGTAAGTGTGGAAATTTATTGGCATATTTTATGGCTTTGTTTAAACGTAATTTGCCTTCTTTAGAAGGAGTCTCTCCAAAATTAAGACCACTTCCTAAGACAAGAATTCCATTGACATTTTTTGAATTATTACTTTCATATTTGACATTGCTATACAGAAAAATAATAAAGAGACCAAGAATCGAAAAATATACAGTTAGTATGTATTTTAAGATACGTTTCACATTGTTATTATTTGATTGCGCTATATATACAAATGCAATTGCTATTAATATTGAAATGAATGTTCCAACATTTACATATCCAGCTAAAAGCACACAAACACTATATGCTAGAAATAGTCTTGAAAATATTTTCAATCTAAGCACCTCCGTTTACAGTCTATTTAATATTAGTTATGATAACACAAAAAGAAAGTGTACTCAAGAAAACAAATTTTAATTGACTACGTATCTAACACGTGGTAGAATGAAGTTGGGATAAGGAGGAGATATATATGGACTATATGACATATCCAATAATTTTGGAATATAGCAAAACAGATAAAGTTTATTATGTAGAAATAAAGGACTTTAAACTTGAAAATGGAATCACTTATGGTAAAACAATTGAAGAAGCTTTGAAAAATGCAAAAGATGTTTTAGTTATGTATATTAGTGAGTATTTAGATGAGAAAAAAGAATTACCAAAGCCAACAGATTTTTTTAAATTAGAGAAGAAGAAGAAAGAAAATCAAGTAGTGGTGACTTTAAATATATGGCTACCATATGAGCTATCTTTGATAAAAATAGCATATAAGAAAAAAACATTGAGTATACCAACATGGCTTGATGCTCTTGCAATGCAGAAAAATTTAAATTTCTCACAAATATTACAAAAAGCGTTGAAAGAGGAATTAAATATAGGCAATTAAATAAAAAAGGAGAACACTCAATGATTATTAGATTAGCAACGATTAAGGATTTGGACTATATAACAAATGTAGAAAAGGAATGTTTTCCAGTAGAAGAAGCAGCAACGAGAGATTCATTTGAAGAGAGATTACATAAATATTCAGATCATTTCTGGCTTCTAGAAGATGAAGGGCAAGTAATTGGATTTATAAATGGTATGGTATCAGATAGAATTACAATTTCTGATGATATGTTTGAAGATGTTAATATTCATAATGAAAATGGAGAATGGCAAGCGCTATTTGGAGTAGCAATTCTACCTGAATATAGAAGAAAAGGATATGTAGGAAAGATCATGGAACGCGTCTTATCAGATTGTAAAAAACAAAATAGAAAAGGGTGCATATTGACATGCAAGAAAAATCTTGTTAATTACTATGAAAAATTCGGATTCAAAAACTATGGAGTATCAGATTCAGTGCATGGTGGAGAAGTTTGGTATGATATGAGGATTGAATTTTAAGTTATTACAAGACTAAATTGTTAGTGGGTGAGATTATGATAGGAGTAAGTTTATTAGGAACAGGTGGAACATTACCATCAAGTAAGAGGCATTTAACAGCACTACTAATAAATATTGGTGGTAAGAAAGTGCTTGTTGATTGTGGTGAAGGAACGCAAAT
>JAGOYM010000083.1 GCA_018059165.1 Leptotrichiaceae bacterium
ATAGAATAATATCTCATAAGGTAGGAAAATTTATGGATATCAAATTGGTAATGGAAACATTGAAAGAGGCATATTATGTTAGAGGTAGAAAATCAAATATAATAATACATACAGATAGAGGAAGCCAGTACATGAGCAAGGAGTACAGAGATTATTGTAAGTCATCAAAGATGATAGTATCGTATAGTAGAAAAGGAAATCCGTATGATAATGCATGTATAGAATCATTTCATGCTACGTTAAAAAAAGAGTATATTCATCATAAGAAATTTGATACAATAGAAGAAATAAAAGTTGGTGTATTTGAATATATCGAGAAATGGTACAATAGAGAAAGAATTCAAGAAAAGATAGGGTATTTAACACCAGTTGAATTTGAAGAAATGAGTAAAAAAATTATATAAAAAGTGCTCCAAATATTTGGGTCCGAACCAAATAGATGTAAATAACTTGAATTTAACATCAAATAATGGTAATGTAGAGTTAGTAAATCAACAAGTAAATGTAGCACAAAATATGAATGTTAAAGCAGATGACTTCATAGTTAGAGCAGGAAAAAGTACATTTGAGAGTGAGAATAGTTCTAGAAGCTCAGGAGCAGGAGTAAGTTTCAATCCATTAGCACCAATTACTCCAGCTAATTTCACACCATCAGTTAATTACTCGCAAAGTAATGGAAATATGGAAGGAACAACTTACAATAATTCACATATAACTGTAGGAGGAAATACAACAATTAATACTACAGGAGATATGATATTATCTGGAGCAGATTTAGTAACAAATACAATTGATGGTAATATAGGCGGACAATTAGTAATTGAGAGTTTACAAGATACTGTAACTGGAAGTAATAGTGGATTTGGTGCTAATATTTCATTACCAACAGTAGCTGAAAAGAAAAATGCAGAAACTGGAAAGGATACACCAGCACATAGATCACCTACTGTTGGTGGAAGTGTTACTGATGGAAGTGTAGATAAAGCTTGGACAAGTGATCAATCATCATTAATCGCAAAGAATGGTGGAACAATAAATGTAGGAAGCACAACAACAGTAACAGGGGCAGTAGTAGTATCAGAGAATGTAGATAAACCATTAATAATAAACACAACAGAATTAATTACAAATAACTTAGAGGACAGTGATGAAAGCACTAATACAACGATAGGATTTAGTGGAATAAGTGAATCAACACCAGTTCCAAAAACACAATACACATATGATAATACAGATAAAGAACAAAGTACATTAGCAACGATGTCAAATGTAGTAGTAAATACAGGAAGTGGACAAGTTGATTTAGCATCAAAAGGAATAAATACAGATATATCAAAAGCACAAGAAGTAACAAAAGATGAAGAAACACATATTGATATACCAATACCAACAGATTTATTGAATTCAGATACGTGGAAAGAGTTCTCAAATCAATTTCAGCAGTTGATAGCAACTCCAGGAGATATTATTGAAGGAGTTCAGGCAGCATTAAGCGATGGAAGTGGAACGACAACAATTGATGGACACAAATTAACTACGACGAATCTAACACCATATGAAGAAATAAAAAATAATATAATAGGTACAAATGCAGGCATATCATGTTCACAAAGTGAAGCATGTAAGAACTATGAAAAATTAATAGAGAAATATGAATTACCAGATGGAACATACATGAATGGGTATATAAATCCTATAACAAATGAGTATGTTCCAGGAATAACAGATGTAGCAGCAGGAGCATTAAGAATAATATTGACTGAAGCAGGAAAAGGAGATTATGCCATAAAATTTGTTGCTGCAGGAGATACAATGGGTCAAGCTAAAATTAATGATGATACAAAAACAATGATAGTAAATTTATCAAAAATGGATATAACAGATTTAGAGCAAGTAACAAATGTTGGAGTGCATGAAAGTCAAAGATTTACATATGAAAATAAAAATACAGATAATAAATCATTGAACAATTCAGACCCTAAAGATGAGATGTATACTTCTACACCATCAATAATTGATCCAAATAGAATAATATCTGGAGATACAGCTTGGTATTACAGTACAGATTTAAGTGGGTATAGGGATAAACGTTATAAATCTCTTGATGAGTTATATGAAACACATAAAGTCAAAGTAAATGGTAAATTACAGCCTAATTTTGATTATTTTCGAAAAGTATATGGAGCAACTCAGGAGAATGTAGATTTGTGGGAACAATCTAAAACAAAAAAAGAAAGACTTGAAGCATTTTTAATTAATTCTGCTGTAGATGAGATAAAAAGTGCTAATAAATACATTAGAGCATTGTTTTTTACATATGGAGCAATTGACTCAATGAGCGATAAATACTCAATGACAGGACAAAAAGTACTAGATTATGCTTGGGAAAAGAAAAAAACAATACAATCTTTAGCTGATGAAATTGTTTTTACAAATCAAGATACAATTAGATACTTAGCAGAAGATGTTGCTATGTATATGTATAATAACCCTGGTAGTTATTTAGTGCCTAGAGAAAGAAATGGAGATTCATGGAAAACTCAATTTTCAGTAGAATTTTGGAATGATCCAGAAAAAGTATACAATCAAAATAAATCTCTATTTGATTCATATATGAAAAAATCTGGACTGACTATAAAGGACATTAAGGAAATGAAGTATGATGTTAATAAATATTTTGATTTAGGAAAGGATCCTGATTATTTTTTTGAAACCGGACAATTATTATTTAGGAAACCAAGCTCTGGTGGTAACGGAATTACACCAGCGGTTGGATGGAGAGGATATATGAATAAGACTTATGAACGTAAATAGTACGATAAGTATTATTCGGAATTAAAAGACACGTGATAAATCAGTAATATTTGGGAGAGGAAAATATGAATGAGCATAAAGAAAGAGGAACTATAACAAAAATACTGTCAAAAGAATTTGAAAAATGGTCATTTGGATTAGATTATTTGAAATCATTGATTTATATATTAATAGCAATTGTAATTTTTATATCTATTGTTGATCACATAAAATTTCATACTGATAATAGTGTAATAGATATTTCACCTAGGATAGGATACATGATATCTGGATTATCAGAATTTCCTTTTGAAAAAGAAGGAGTAGAACAGATATATCTTTCATCAAAATATAGCTATGTAGTAAAAAAGAAATATTTAATTGGAAGAAATAGGGAACTAATTTTTTCAGATAGAAAAATCATGATTTATGATGTCTTAATAGCTTCAAATATACGTTCAATAGATATGGAATCTACAAGGAATATATATGTGAAGACGCAAGAAGAAAAATCATATTTATTAAAGATTTTATCGTTAAAAAATTACATGGACAGAAGAAAAATTGGAGAAATTAAAATTATTAACGATGAAAAAAATATGAAAATCAAAGAATTCATTAGATTTTTAAATTTATAATGAGAAATAAAAAGTTGGGATTAGACGAAATCATATATACGGAGATCATAAAATAAAAGCACAAGTAAACAAATGAATTGCACTAAAATATGCTTCGGTCTCATTAATTTAGAGTATCTCATAGCAAAAATTAATTGGTAGAATACGATAAACTAAAAAATGCAAGATAAAACAAATCAACACTCAACCCCAAAAAAGAAAGGAACACAAAATGACAAAACTTAAATCAAGACTAATCATAGGATTAGCAGTACTTACATTAACAACATCAGTCTTTGCAGATACTAAGACTGACTATGATCAAGCAATGCAATATGCAAAAGAAAATAAAGTAGATGATGCAGTTAAACTACTAGAAACAGTTTCTAAATCAACTGATAAATCATATTCAGTAAAAGCAAACTATAGATTAGGAATGTTCTATTCATCAAACAAAGATTCTGTTAAAGCTAAGACATACTTCTTAGCAGCAACAAAAGATAAGTTAGATTCATCTATAGAAG
>JAGOYM010000084.1 GCA_018059165.1 Leptotrichiaceae bacterium
TCAATAATCTTAAATCAAGCATATGATGAAGAAAAGTTAATTGAAATTGATGCTTCAGACCATCCTAATGTTGATAACTTAAAATTAATCTTAATTAAAGGCAATGATTTAATGTCATTAGTTCACAGATTATATGAAAAGGCTGCAAGTGAAGCCTAAAAGAAATTCAAAGACTTTAATGTCTATAACACATTCAAAAGCTAAGATGTTTGAATATAATGTACCTATAGAATATCATTTAAAGTTAGAAGATAACAAACCAGATGAATTATTTAGTTTAACAATTGGAATGTTAGGAGATTTTTGTCAAAATATTATAAATGATACAAACGATCAGATATTAGAAAAACAAGAAGATTTAAAGTTTGTTTCTGATTTTTTTGACACCTATATAAAAACGAAACTGAATGAAGATTTAGACTATTATTTATTGTTAATCGGTTCGGCTACATTTTATTTATCTAATCAACAAGGTAGCTCTAGTGTTTTAATTAAAAAAATACCAATTCATGATCTAGATTTAAATACTGAACATTTAGAAAAACTTTTATTTTGGATTTTGAAGTCAGATTACGAAAACTTAATAGATACAGAATCAAGTATTTACAAAGATGAAATAGAAAATGTTTCCTATCTATTTAAAGTATTTTTTGATACGGGCATACTTGATAATCTATTTGAAATCTTAAATAATTTTAGGCAAAAAGTTTATGATATTGGCTCTTATCGTGAAATACTTTTTATCGATGTTATATATGCTTTAGTTAAGAGTAAATATAAGAATTCTACATGGATTAATTTACCGAAATACACTGATTTAAATGTTGAGAAATGGCAACCAACTATTTTAAAACCAACTTTTATTAAAGAATTTTGGTCTTCTCAGCATTTACTTGGAGAGAATGAAGTTTTTAAAGGTAAATCAGCAGTTATTCAACTTCCCACAAGTGCAGGTAAAACAAAATCTACTGAATTAATTATTAGAAGTGCTTTTTTATCAGAACGTGCAAACATTGCAATTATTGTTGCTCCGTTTAAAGCACTATGTAATGAAATAAAAAATGATTTGTCTTATGCTTTTGAAAATGAAGATATTAAAGTTAATGAATTTACTGATGTACTACAAAAAGACATTAATATAGATGAATTTATTGAAGAAAATGAAAAGAATATTTTCATATCAACCCCTGAAAAACTATATTATTTACTAAAGCAATCACCCGAGTTATCAAATAAAATTGGACTATTAATTTATGATGAAGGTCATCAATTCGATAGTGGTACACGAGGAGTAATTTATGAATTATTAGTTACATCTTTAAAAAAGGTAATTAATATAGACATACAAGTAGTCCTAATTTCTGCCGTAATTTCAAATGCTACAAATATTAATGATTGGTTAAACTCAGGAAATGGCACAGTTGTATCTGGAAATTTCATTAGTACAAACAGAACTATTGCCTTTGCTAGTTGGAAAACATCACTAGGGCAACTGAAGTTTATTAATAAAAATGATATTGATAAAGATTTATATTTTGTCCCTAGAGTTTTATCTCAGCATGAATTAACTTTACTTGGAAGGGAAAGTAAAACACGATTTTTCCCAGAAAAAGATAATAATGGACAAATTGCTACTTATTTAGCTTTCAATTTAATTAACAATGGAAGTGTTGCGGTTTTTGTACCAAGACAAATATCTATAAACACTTTATGTAGTGATATTAATGAAGCATATAGACGAGAACTGACATTAGAAAAACCAACTAGAAGTTCAAATAGTGAAGAAATGATTAAACTACATTATTTATATTGTAAACATTTAGGTGAAGAAAATGAACAAACTAAAGCAGTACAATTAGGTGTAACAACACATCATGGAAATTTACCTGATAGTATAAAATTATCTGTTGAACATGCTTTGCAAAATAGTTATGCTAAAGTTGTTTTTTGTACATCCACATTAGCACAAGGTGTTAATCTTCCCATAAAATATCTAATAGTTACAGGCATATATCAAGGAAAAGAGCAAATAAAAGTTAGAGATTTTCATAATCTTATAGGGAGATCTGGACGTGCAGGAAAATATACAGAAGGAAGTATTATATTTGCAGATATAGATATTTATGATAAAAAAGCGAATAGTGATCAAAATTGGCGTTGGAATAATGCTAGAAAATTATTGGATTCGAATAATTCTGAAAAAATAGAAAGCAATATATTAGATATTTTTTCTTCAATTCAAATAGATGATAATAAATCAATAGCTTTTGATAATGTAGAGCATTTAATGCTTCTTTTAAATAGTAGTATTGAAGAAATATATGAGCAGTTTGATAATGCTGATGTAATATATGAATTTACTAAAAAAAGAAATTTCTTATTGTCAATAGAAAACTTTATAATAGAAAATTTTGATGATGTTACTATTAGTTTAGATCAACTGGTAAGACTAACTTTAGCCTATCATCTTGCTGATGAAACAAAAAAAGAATTACTTATAAAATTATTTATTGAAATTAAGTCAAATATAGAAGTAAAAATACCAGAAGATTATAAAAGAAAAATATATTCAAAAACATTATTTGGTATATATGAGAATAAAGTAATAAATGATTGGTTAGATGAGAACATTATTGAATTAATTAATACAGCTAATCTTGAGCAGTTAGAAGATCGAGTTTGGTATTTTTTAAAATCGAAAATTAGAAATAAAAGTTTTAAAAATTTCAATAAACCACAATATTTAGACAATATCTATAATAACTGGTTAAACAATAAATCATATGCTTTTATCTATGCTGAATTGGCTGATTTAGATATTAAAATGGGAAATACTGCCAGAGCAAGAAAATTAACTGTGGATTATATTTCTGAAATTTGTGAGAAAGCATTGTCCTTTGAAGGTACATTAATTTTATCATCAATCATTTCATTTTTGGACTTATATAACGATAAGTATAACATTAAAAATTTAGTTACAATTCTTACCATATTTCAGAAAAAACTAAAATATGGTTTAAATTCAATAAATGCAATATCCATTTATGAGATGGGATTTATTGATAAATTTATTGCTTTAGAATTATCTCAATTAATGGATAGTGAAGTTGTGAACAATAAAGAAATTAAAGTATTTTTGACGACAAATAGTGAAGAAGTTGAAAATATATTAAGAAAATATCCTTCATATTTCATGAAAATATATAGAAATTTAAAATAGTGTATTTATATGTTAAGGTAGAAAACAAAAGATGAGAAGTATATTTACTTCAAAAAAGTGATAGTTAAATATTTAATGAATGGCATATTAGCCAATTAGCTATCTCTTGCGTATCTTTTTGTTCATTCTTTAAAATCTCAATTTTATTATTATTGATTAAAGCAAAATATTCTGCTTTTCCAAACTCTTCTAATAAATTACTGTTCTCTTCTTCACTTTTAACTGGTATGGCAATCATTTAATCTCCTTTGTTGCACTTTAATCTATATCCAAGATATATAACAATGGGCAAAAGACTTAACCAAGTAAGTAGTATAAAAAGCTCAAGCTATTTGTGGGGGGGACAGTTTAAAATGATACTAGGAATTATAAAAGGATTTTTTTTAAAAATGTCGATAATATAGGCTTTAGATGGCTTTTTATGGTTGCGAAAGTATCATTTTAAACGGTCGGTTACATCCAGTTCAGACCGATTTTTGCAAGCTAAAAAATATATTTAGTCAAAAGACTCATTTTTAATAATAGAAAGGCTTTATTAAAATCAATTCCATAGTATAAGAATTAAATCAAAACTATAAAATCTTTTTTATTTATACACTATTATCATTATAATAGTGTATAATATGAAAAAATTT
>JAGOYM010000034.1:0-3559 GCA_018059165.1 Leptotrichiaceae bacterium
TTCTTCCTTCACCATCTCTAGAACCTCTTGAATCTCCTGAATCCGATTTTCTTGAGTCTGATGATCTTGATCTTCTTGAATCTCCAGAGTCAGATTTTCTTGAATCAGATGATCTTGAACTTCTTCCTCCACCATCTCTAGAACCTCTTGAGTCTCCTGAATCCGATCTTCTTGAATCTGATCTTCTTCTGTTTCCTCCACCTCCACCAGAATCTTTGCTGCTATTAGCTTTTTCTACTAGTGGTTTTTTAGATTTATCTCTATTCAATGCTTTTATTATTTTTTCTGCTTCTTCCAAAGGTACAGTTACAAATGAATATGTTTCCATTATTTTTATATCTCTTATTTTTCTACCTGGAACTTTTGCTTTTTGATTTAACATATCAAGTAATTTTGAATTGTTATATCCACTTTTTGTTCCTAAAGCTATAAATAATCTTGTATTATCTTCAATTTTCACTCTAACATCTGCAATTTCATTGTAGCTTTCTGGTAAGAATTCATCATCGTAAACATGTCTTAATAAAGATGATAATACATGTTTAGGATCTCTTCCATCTAACATTTGTTCAGCTAAATCTTGATAACTTACGTAATCTTCTTCTTTAATGATTTCGCTTACATATGCTATTAATGCTTCTCTTTTTGCATTTATTATTTCTTTAACATTAGGTATTTTTTCTTTCTTAATGTCTGTTTTTGTAACTCTTTTTATTTGCGATAATTTACTTGCTTCTCTAGGTGTTACAAAAGTTATAGCTATTCCTTTGTTTCCAGCTCTTCCTGTTCTTCCGATTCTATGTACATAAGATTCAGCTTCTCCAGGTATTGCATAGTTAATAACGTGTGTTAGGTTACTTACATCAATCCCTCTTGCTGCTACATCTGTTGCAACTAAAATAGTAAGAACTTTTTTCTTGAATAAGTCTAATGCTTTTTGTCTTAACGCTTGTGTTATATCTCCATGAATACATTCAGCATCATAGTTTCTTGCTTTTAATTTATTTGTAATCTCGTCAACTTCTGACTTAGTTCTACAAAATACTATTCCGTAGAAGTCTTGTTCGAAGTCTAGAACTCTACAAAGTGCTTCAAATTTATCTTCTTGTCTTACTTCAAAGTAAATTTGTTCTGTTAAGTTTGTAGTTAAATCCTGTTTGTCTACTTTTAAAATTTTATGCTTAGGCATAAATCTTTTTGCTATATCTAAAATTGATCTAGGCATAGTTGCAGAGAAAAATAACATTTTCTTCTCATCATTTGTTTTTTCTAGAATCATTTCTATATCTTCTAAGAATCCCATATTTAGCATTTCATCTGCTTCATCTAATACGAAATATTCTAAATTTTCAACTTTCAATACTTTTCTTTTCATTAAATCCATTACTCTTCCAGGTGTTCCTACAACAATATCAATTCCGCCTTTTAACTTTTTAATTTGTTGGTCAATTGAGGCTCCACCATATACAGCTAATACTTTAACGTTCTTTTTCCCTTTTAAAGAGTAAATCTCATCTGATACTTGGTTTGCCAATTCTCTTGTTGGCGCTAATATTAACGCTTTAACCGATCCATCTGATGCTATTGTTTCTAGTATAGGGATTCCAAAAGCTGCTGTTTTACCTGTTCCTGTTTGAGCTTGCCCTATTAAATGTGTTCTTTCTTTTAGTAACTCTGGAATTACCAATCTTTGAATTTCACTTGGTTGTTCTATCCCTTTTTTTTCTAATGCATCAAGTATATCTGCACTTAATCCATAATCTCCAAATCCTTGTTTAATCATTTTTACCGTCCTTATATTTGTTATTAAATCATTCTCGTCATTTCAAAAACTCAATAAATCTATTATATCATACTATATACAAAATATATAGTAAAATCTTTTTAAAATTTTTTGTTTTGATTTTTTCTATTGTATGCTAGTATATATTGATAAAAAATACTATGGAGAAAATATTATGAATAATTATTATGAAAGATTTTTTAGTAATTTACAAATACAGGAGGAGATAATGGACGGTATTATTTGTGTTGATGGAGTTGTAGGAGTTGGAAAAAGTACACTAGGTAAAATTCTTGCAGAAAGGTACAATTTATTCTTTTTTGAAGAACCTGTTGTAGATAACCCTATTTTAGATAAATTCTACTATGATAAAAAAAGATATAGCTTTCCCCTTCAAGTATTCTTTTTGAACAAGCGTTTCAAGATGATGAAAGAGGCTGCAAATCTCACAAATTGTATAATGGATCGTTCAATTTACGGAGATGTAATCTTCTCTAGAATGCTGATGGAAGATGGTGAAATGACTGTTGAAGAGTTTAATGTTTACGAGGAACTTTTATTCAACATGTTAGAGCATATCAAAAAACCAAAACTTATGATTTATCTTGAATCTAGTGTCGATCATGCTCTTTCTCAAATAAAAAAAAGAAGTCGTGAATATGAACTAATTGTTCCAAGGCAATATTGGGAAAGTCTTAATACTCATTACAGAGATTATTTTGACAACTACAATCTTTCGGAAATTCTAAAAATAAATGTTGATGGCCTAGACTTCTCAAACAATGAAGCTGATCGTGATTATATACTAAACTTAATAGACCAAAAAGTAAATTCTCTAATATAAAATAAATTAAAAACTCCATACGACCAAATATGGAGTTTTTTGTATAAAGGCTTATTATTTATTAATCAAGTACTGTTATTGTGTGATTAGTTACTATTTCTTCTTAGAATTTTCAACTTTCAATTCACAAATATATTGGAAATCTTCCCAGCTTACAAATTCTTTCTCTACTGTCTTTAATTTGATTTTTGTTTTTTTGTAAAATTCATCATATGTCATTTTTTTATCTTCTCTTACTTTCTTGTATTTACGTACTAGATAATCATTTTTTATATACTTCATGTCGACACAAGCACCCTTTCTTCTTCATAAACTCCTTTTTTAGTATTTGACTATCAATTCCCATAAATAATTTCTCTTTATACACCTTTTGTACAATTACTTATATTTAGTATACATTTTTACTGTTTTTTTTTCAACAATTTTTTTATTAGTTTATTTTAATAAACTTCTATATTTTTTATACATAACTGTAACTCATTATTTTGATATTTTTCTTGTTCAAATTCACATGATAAATATTTTTTTGCACAATCAGCAAATACAGTTACAATTACTGGTATTTTCCCCGTTTCATCTTTATACTTTTTAGCTAATTTAAGTGCACCTAATAAATTTGCACCTGATGAAATTCCTACAGATAGTCCTTTTTCAGCTATTTTTTTTGATATTAAATAACTTCTTTCGTCACAAACAGTTACAATTCCATCATATTTATCTACATCTATTAAATCTGGGACAAATCCATCTCCAATTCCCTGGATCATATGTCTTGGATTTGAGACCCCTTTTGTTGTAAGAGATTGCGATTTAAAAGGTTCTAATAAATATACTTTCGTATCTAGCTTGTTCTCTTTCACGTATTCATTAATTCCTGCACATGTTCCACCAGAACCAACTCCTGCAACAAAAACTTCAGGACTTTTTCCTAA
>JAGOYM010000034.1:3659-12473 GCA_018059165.1 Leptotrichiaceae bacterium
AATATCTCTCCTAATCAAAAATTCACTATTACTTACTGTAAAATATTCTTGCTAACTCTTTTAAATCATATATATCCGAAACTCCACACATTTCTCTAACGGAATGCATTGCCAACATTGGAACCCCTAAATCTACTGAATCAACATCTAGATGTGTTGATGAAATAGGCCCAATTGTTGATCCTCCTATTTCTTTTGAGTTATTTACAAAAATTTGTGTTTTTATGTTTGTATCTTTTAGCAACTGTTTTATAACGCCTATCGAATATCCATCTGATGTATATCTTTGGTTAGCACTAACTTTTATTGCGACTCCTTCGTTTAATTTTACTCTATTAGTAGGATCTGTCTTTTCTAAATGTGCTGGATGTGCTGCGTGTGCTCCATCTGCTGATAATAAAAATGAATTGTATAATGCTTGAAGAAAGTCATTTCTATCGTAATCAAGTGCTCCGTAAATTCTTTCTAATATATTTGATAAATAGTTAGAATCTGCACCTTGTTTTGTGGAACTTCCTATTTCTTCATTATCAAATCCGACAAATACATTTATTTGATCTTCATTTGCTGCTTCGATAAGTCCTATTATCCCTGTGTAAACAGATGCTAAATTGTCTATTTTAGGAGCTGACACAAATTCTTCTTCCATCCCAACTAAGCTTCCCTTTTCAAATGCATATAAAAAAAGATCGTAATCTAATATATCCTTTATATCTACATTTGAATCTTTAGCTACCATATTAATTAGATAATTTTCTTTTTTGAATGCAGAATCTATACTCTTAAGTATCGGTAACGTGTCATTTTGCTTATCTACTTCGACACCTCTATTTACTTCTCTGTTCTGGTGAATCGCAAGATTTGGTATAGTTAATATGGGTCTATCTACTTTTATATTTATCGTTTTTGGTGTAAATACATTTTCCGATTTTACAACTAATCTCCCCGCTACAGATAACGGTCTATCAAACCATGTATTAAGTATTGGACTCCCGTATACTTCTGTATTTATCTTCAATAAATTTTCAGTTGTCATTTCTGGATTATGCTTTATTCTAAATCCTGGTGAATCTGTATGTGATCCAAATATTCGAAATCCATTTCTCTTACACTTTTCTTTATCAAAATTCTTACCTACAGTGAATGCAACTATAGTTGAGTTTGTTCGTTTAATATAATATTTTCCGCTTTTTTTTATGTTCCACTCTTCTTTAGGATTTAATCTCTCAAATCCTTCTTTATCCAGTATGTCAGAGCAATTTTTTACAACATGGTATGTGCTTGCACTTGCATCTATGAACTTCAACATTTCTTGTGAAAATATTTTTGATTTATTATCTATCATGCTTTCTCCTAACTCTATAGTCTTATATTCCATATATTTTTCGATATTTTTCTTTCAAGTAGTTTATGTAATAATCTGGATTGAATGCCTCTCCAGTTGCTAGTATTAATAATTCATTCGGTGTTTTTGATTTACCAAATTTATGGATTTTGTCTTTTAAAAATGAATTTATATTATCAAAATTTCCATTTGATAAATTTTCTTCTATACTGAACTCTTTATTCATTGAATTGTAAATTTGTGCTGCATACGCGCTCCCTAGTGCATATGACGGAAAGTATCCAAATAATCCTGATGACCAATGAACATCTTGCAGAATCCCTTCAGAATTTGTTGTAGGCCTCACTCCAAGAAATTCTTCGTACATATCGGCCCATTTATTTGCTAAATAATCGATGTATTCTGAACTTTCTATTTCATCAAGATTTGAAAATATTTCCTTTTCCAATTCATATCTAATCATTATATGTATTGGGTACGTTAACTCATCTGCTTCAATTCTTATTAGTGATTTACTTACTGTATTCACTATTTTATAGAAATCCTCTACTTCTATTCCTTTAGATCTGACATCAAATAATTCATCAAACTTATTGAAGATATTTTTCAAAAAATCGATATTTCTTCCAAACATATTTTCAAATATTCTTGACTGTGACTCATGAATACCCATTGAAGTTCCTTCACCTAAGACTGTTTCTGATACAATATCGTCTATTTGTTGTTCATAAATAGCATGTCCACCTTCATGAATTGTCGAAAAGATAGAACTTAATATGTTTTTTTCATAGTAATGAGTTGTTATTCTCACGTCTTTATTATTAAAATTAAGAGTAAATGGATGTTCACTCTCCTTTATGACACCTTTATTAAAGTCAAATCCTATAAGCTCAGCAATATATTTAGAAAATTCTTTTTGCTTATCTATATCAAATGTTAATTCTTTGAATTTATTCAGATTTTCTTTAACTTTTTCATCTATTTCATGCTCTGTGACTTCTTTTATAAATGGTGATAATTCAGACTTTATTTTCTTGAAAAATATATCTAATGTCTCAACTGTTGCATCTTTTTCATAGTCATCTAAAAGTACATTGTATGGTTTATCTTCTGAATTTCTATATGCTATAAATTTCTTGTTATAATTTATTATTTGTCTCAAGTAATCTTTAAATACGTTCAAGTCATTGTTTGTCTTTGCTTCTTCCCATTTTTTCGTTGCAATAACTGTAAGTTGTGAATATTCTTCATAATCTTTTTTTGGTATTGTCTCTAATTTTTCAAAATATTCTGTCTTTATTTCTTCTATTTCTTTTTTCTCCAATTCAGTTAGCTCATTAATAGACAAACTCATAATTAATTCTTTAAACTCATCATTTATGACTATTGAGTAACTTTCACCCGACAAATACCCGATTGTCTTCGCAATCTTATCTGTCCCCATAACTGGTGCCTCTGTTTCCAAATCCCAATGTAGTAATGCAATTGCATGATCAAGTGACTTTTTATTTTCTAGTATTTCTTTTATTTTAGTTATTTTTTCTCTGCTCACTGTATCCTTCTTTCTGTCTATTTAATGTATATATTATTTTTTTGATTGCGTTTTTTGTAATATTACTTTGATTGCATCTTCTATTCTATCGTATGTTGCAAGTTCTTCATCTTTTATCCATTTAGATAAATCTGGATTCGAATATCCTAATGACTCCAGTGCTAGTTTCAAGTCTTCCTTCATCATTAACACTCTTGAATTTGATGTGTCTGATATTATTGATTTTCCTTGCGAAACTTCACCATTTTCTCTATATATTTCCAGTACATTTAATTTTTTCACTTTATCTTTAAGATCAAGTATTAATTTTTGTGCTTTTTTATCTCCTAATCCAGGTACTTTAGTAAGTAGTTTAACATTTGCATCCAATACGATGTCAATTACATCTTTCGTATTATATGTTGATAATATTGCAAGTGCTAACTTTGGTCCTACTCCACTTATACTAACTAACGCCTTGAATAGTTCTCTTTCATTTTCTAATTTAAATCCATAAAACGAAATATCGTCTTCTTTTACATTTGTGTGAATATATACTTTTTGATCTACTCCCACTTCACCTAAAGCCTCATACGTCTTTAATGATATGAATATTTTATATGCTAATCCATTTATATCAAGTGCGATATAATCCACTTTTTTTACTGTTAATTCTCCCATTATATATTCAAACATCTACTTCTCCTAGTTTTATTTATTTTTTACTTAGTTTATAGTTTTACTAACTCCACATGTTTCATTTCTTCATCAAGAAACATTGTTCCTAATTGCTTTGCCTTATCTATTCCATCTGAGAAATAATATTTTACAACTCCACCTTTATTCATAAGCAATTTCTTTTCTTCTAATATTCTTTTAAGATCATTAGCTGTTTCTATTGCAGGATCAACTACTTTTATGTTTGGATAATTATGATTTATTGCGTTCTTAAGTAGCGGATAATGTGTGCATCCTAATACTAAAGAATCTATACCATCAACAATATCATCAAGATAGTATTTTAAGACTTGATTTACTAGTTCTCCTTCGAGTATTCCTTCTTCAACAACTGGAACAAATAAAGGACATGCTTTCGAATATACTTTCATCTCAGAATTTGCCTTTTTAAGTTCTATTTCATACTTCTTCGAGTTAACTGTCGCTTTAGTTCCAACAATGCCTACACAATTAGTTTTTGTCATTTTAAGAGCTGTTCTAACTCCAGCATCTATAACTCCTATTATTGGTGTTTTGTATGTGTCATTTAATTCTTCTAACGCTAAAGAAGTGGCTGTATTACACGCCACAACTATTGCAACAACTTTTTTTTCTAATAAAAAATCTACAATTTGCTTAGAATATCTTATAATTAAATCTTTTGTTTTGTCCCCATATGGTAATCGTGCAGTATCTCCAAAATAATATATCTCTTCGTTAGGTAATATTTTTCTAACTTCCCTTAAAACTGTCAATCCACCTATTCCCGAATCAAAAATCCCTATTGCCATTATTTGCTCCTCTTCATTCTATATTTCATTTATAATTAAATCTTTTCTTATTATTTCTATTATATTTTCATATTTATCATAATCATCTGTTGTTTGAAGTAAAAATGCAGAAATAGTTGAAAGAATTGTATTTCCCTCTTGAGGTATCATTCCCCAACCCATTATATTTTTTTCTATCAGTAATAAGTTATTCTCAATTATTATTATATGAGAATACAGTCTCCCACTTTTACCATACCTTCTACCTAGCTCAAATACTTTATTTGTATCAAATTTATTTGTAATAGAAATGTTTTTATTTCCGTTCATCATTTTTTTCAATTCTTCTATTGTTCTGCTCTCTTTAAGTTCTATATTAAATCTGAATGTATGCATTAATTGACTTGGTGTTGTTACATCTGATGATGTAAGCTTTGGAGACAATCCCATCGTTTTCAATAAATCTATTGCGTCTATTGCATGATGTGTTCCAATATTTTCATCTAAATGACGGGCTACTACATTTGCAGTAATTAATCTTTCGTGGTTTCCAATATCTTCTGATCTTCTAACAACAACAAAATCCGCTTCTTCTAAGTTTTCTAAATTATTACCAGTAAATGTTTTTAAAACAGCTAAAGTAGCGTGAGTATTACATGAAACAATATTTACATATTTCTCTTTTTTTATTCTACTATCGTTTGAACCTAATGCATACGGTACTCCAAATCCTTTTTCACTTCCCTGGGCACTTGCACCTTTTAAACTTTTCATTTTTTTATACTCTTCTAAATTTCTAATGCCCATTTTGTTTGCTGTTGTGTCGAAAATGTAATCGATATTATCTTTTATATCATTGTAGTCTACTATATTCAATTCATTCTCACATAAATCTAGAGCATCCTTTGATTCTGTGCATATTTTAATATTTTTCTTTTCTAAAAATTTCAAATCAGATATGTCCCATGATTTTAATGTGTTTTTTTTTGCATATATTTCCTTTATTCCTAGTAGTTCTCTGTATTCATTTAATATATTTAATAGAGTTGTCCCTATATTTCCTACTCCATTTATCAAGATATTCATGTTTCTCCTTGTTTAAATTATTTATTTTTAATTTATATCTAAACCTAAGTGTTCTAGCGTTTCTAAACTATCCAAGCTTTCTTTTATAGAATCAATATGATTAAAATACTCTCTTATTTTATCTTTATCAAATCCTTCACCTATATAGTGCATATCATCAAAGTCTTTAAAAATACCTCTTGATATAGCATTTTCAAATTCATAGTAAGGTACTACCAAAGGGCTTTTAGGTTTTCTCCCTTTTATATTAAGCACTACCATCCATTCATCTATTAATGTATCTGCTTTCAGTCTAATATTTGCTGGGATATATGGTTCTTTTGGTATTATCGATACTTTTCCCTCTTCAAATGTATAAACTCCTTGTATTCTCTGATTATCCCTATTTTGATAGAACATAGGTTCCATAAATGTATATTTCTCAATATCTCTTATTTGGAACTTATCCAAAAGTCCTGCAAATATAGCCATTACATCTTCACTTTTGGCATTCTTTATTTTATTATATTCATCTCTTGGTAAGTAAACTGGATGAAAAGATCCTGTAAATACTCCTGCTCTCTCATAATTTCCTATTAAATTTTCTAGTTGGTTTTTATTAAGCTCTTGCATTTGATTTACTATTTCTTTCTTTGATTCTATATCTTTTATTGCTACAAATTTACCATCTATTTCTATTTCTGTTGCTCTCATATATTTTGCTAGTTCACAAGCAAATTTCATAAAATCTTCCATATCATCTTCTGTTGCAGGTGTTGGTAGTAAAAGTTCATATTTAAAATGTCCATCTGCAGTTACTCCAAATCCTCTTCCGGCAAGTGTTTCTTTGTCGTTAGGATATGCCCACAACATTTCCTGCCTTACAACGTCATCATCATAGTGTCTTATTATGAAAGAATTATCTGGATTCCCAAACTTATATTTTTTAGATAAAAAGTTTTCATAATCACTAACTCTCACTTTTCTCATCTCTCTAAACATTTTTTTTACTTGTCTAATTTTAATTGCAACGCTCATTTTTCCTCCATAATTCTTATTTTCTATTCATCACCTGCATATATTACTTCATTCATGCCATCTAAGAGCATTTCATCTAGCATTTCTACTTCTTCTTCCCATACACCTAATGTATCAGTATATTTTTCTATCTTATCTAAAAATTCTTCTCCATCAAACTGTTGTGTTTTTACCATCTCGTTGAGTATTTTCAATATTTTCACAAATGAAGGTATTGAATTACTTACTTTATATGGTAACCATTCCCCTGCTCCATTTGCAGCAGTATATATAGGAAATTCTTTACTTTCTTCTCCTAAATCAATGAACAATGGATCATCTGCAACACCTACACCTATAACAAGCCATTCACTCTTCCAGTCACCCTTCTCTTTACCTGTGACATCCTCGCCTGTCATCTCGTCAATTCTGTAGTCCTCTTGTGCATCTTTAAGTCTCTCTGGTTTTATAAAATAAAAATCTGTGATTTCTTCCTCTAGTTTAGGTATGGGATTTTCATTTAATAGTTTAATTAATCCTTTTGGGATATCTATTTTCTCTAGTATTTTGTTCATATTTCTCCTAATTTATGTTATCTAAATTTTTATTTTGCTATACTAAAGTATAGCATAAAATTCCATTTTATCAAGTAAAATCTCTCTTTTTAAAATTCTTTTCCAAATGAAATCTTTGTTTTCTAATGAAATTCTAATATATCTATGTTATACTTTATAGAATTCTGTAAACGGAGGGAACAAAATGTACTTTAAAACGAAAATAATAACATTTTTTATTCTAATATTTACTTTCTCATTGGCAGAAAGTCCAAAAGGCTCTACAATGTTGAACACAGTTGAGACTCAAAACATAAGCATACCTAGTGATTACAAATCTATTCTACTAGGTGATATGGACGGTAACCTTTATGAACAAAGAAATATTTACGATGTTAGACCTCTAGCATCTATGACAAAAGTTATGACAGTTCTCTTAACCCTTGAAAGAATTAAGAATGGTGAAATTACTATGGATACACCTGTTACAGTATCAAACTATGCATCAAAAGTTCCTTATGGAATAACTTTGGTAGCAGGAAAACAATATACAGTTAGAGATTTATTGAAAGCAACAATTATTCGTTCTTCAAATAACGCTGCTCAAGCGCTAGGAGAATTTAATGGAAATGGTGATGTCAGTGTTTTCATTGATAAGATGAACCAGAAAGCAAATGAATTAGGTCTAACAACACTTAGATACTGTACTCCTCATGGTCTACCACCAGAAGATACACAAGGAAAATGTCGTGACCAAGGTAGTGCTGCAGATTTGTATAAACTTGCACAAACTGTCATAAAATATGATGATTATCTGAATATTTCAAAAAATTCATCTGGGTATATAGACAATGGAAATATAAAATTAACTTCTACAAACAATCTTTTAGGAAAAGTTGAAGGTGTTGACGGTCTTAAAACAGGATATTATAGGGCCGCGGGATCTAACATTATCCTTACTGCTAAAAGGGGAGAAAAAAGAATAATTTTAATCATTATGGGTTCAGAAAAAGCAAAAAATAGAGATTTGATTGGACAAATAATGATAGACGATTTCTTCGCTACTCATCATGATGTTAAAGTTATTGATTCTACAATTGCAATTGGATCAGTTAAAATAAAAAGTACCAAGTATAATCTTTACCCTGAAAAAGATGTTATAACAAATGATGGAGTTTCAACATCTGTTATTAATAAAGATGCAACATTTATATTTAACCTTTCAGATAATATAAAGACTGCAAAAACTGAAGATATAGTGGGTACTTATACTGCAAAATATAATGGAAAAGAATTCACTGGAAATTTGATATTAAGATAATAATAAAGCCAATAGATCAAGAATCTACTGGCTTTATTTATTTGACACTAACTTTTCCATATGATAAACTAAATAAAAAAGAAGAGGTGAAGTATGTCAGAATTAGTAGTGAATGAAACAAACCCATCAATTGATAGTAGGAGAAATTATGATACTATTAGCACAATTAGTGTTGATGAAGTATTTAAAAAGAAAATGAATTTTTTAGGATTAGTACAACAAATCTTAGGTGTGATTATGGTTATATTCGGTGGGCTCTATTGTTTAACAATAATAGGTGCAATACTAGGTGTTCCTTTTATATTGATTGGTCTGAAGATGTTTAAATCAGGAGAAGCATATAAGAAATCTATAATTACATTAGAGGGTGGAGATATAAAAGAAGGATTGACATTATTTTCTGATGCTATGAAAATATATATAATAATGATTGTTGTAATTCTCGTAATTGAAATTCTTTTCCTTATTGTTTTTATGGGTACAATACTTTCTCA
>JAGOYM010000085.1 GCA_018059165.1 Leptotrichiaceae bacterium
AATACACCAGCAAGAAAAAAATTCCTAAGAAAAGAATCAACGGAATATACAAAAATAAGAGATATAATTTTAAAGGAAGCACTTGTAAATAGTGATGTTGCATTCGCACTTTCATTTGATGGGAAAGAAAGTATAAAGACTAGTGGAAAAGGTATAGAGAATGCTATTCTAGAATTATTTGGAAAGAATGTATTGAAAGGGCTTAAGAAATTTGAATATGGATATTTAGGTACAATTGACTTACTTAGAAGTACAAAAGACTATATATTTACATATGTTAATAAAAGATATGTAAAATCAAATACTATTGAAAGAGCTGTTGTAGATGGGTATTACACAAAATTAATGAAAGGGAAATATCCGTTTGCAATAGTATTTATGGATATTGATCCTAGGGAAATAGATGTAAATGTTCATCCATCAAAGAAAATAATTAAGTTTTCTAATGAAAAGATGGCGTACAGTATGATAAAGAATCCAATTGATGAATTTTTCTATACGGAAGAAAGAGAGTCATGGCAGCCGAATGTTGATTTACTTAAACAAAATGTAAATGTAGAAAATCCAGATGAAAAAATAAAAGACTTATTTACAGGAGAAATGATAAAAGGAGAAACGCCTAAGTTCTTTAGTTTTGAGACGCATGATGGGAAAAATGGGTCAAAAACACTTGAACCATTTGAGGTAAAAGAAGAATTGGCAAGGCCTGTAAATAGAGTAGATGAGATAAATGAAATTATTAAACAAATGACAAAAGAATTAGAAGTAGAAGAAAGTAAGACAGATCAACAAGTATATAAAAAGGGGACATTTGAGTATGGAACAGAAAATATAAATACAAGTGAGAATAGTGTTACTAGTGTAGGTAAAGAGTATAAGATTTTAGGACAATTGTTTAATATGTACATTTTAGTTTCTGAAGGTGAAACACTTCAAATTTATGATCAACATATAATTCATGAAAGAATCTTATATGAAGAGTTGAAAGATAAATTCTATGCGAAGAAAATGGATTCACAACAATTACTTGTTCCACAAAAAATGGAAATAAATCAAGTAGATAAAGGGATATTATTAGAAAATATAGCAGTTTTCCAAGAATTTGGATTTGATATTGATGAGTTTTCAGAGAATGAAATAATATTTAGAGCAGTTCCAACATTTGATTTCAGAGATACAATAGAAAATGTATTCAAAAAGCTTTTAGAAGATCTAAAAAAAGATTTAGAGATAAAAGATTTGAGAGAACGAATAATAATTTCAATGTCATGTAAAGGTGCAATAAAAGCAGGTCAGAAATTAGAAATGCATGAGATGGAAAGAATGGTAAAAAGGTTACATGAAGTAGGAAAATACACATGCCCACACGGAAGACCGATTATCGTTAATATAACAAAAGATGATCTTGATAAAATGTTTGGTAGGAAAAAGTAAAAAAAATTTTTTGACAATAAGGTGAAAATATGCTAAAGATAAATATTATATCTATTGGAAAAGTAAAAGATAAATACATAAGTAATGGGATAGATGAATTTTCAAAAAGGTTATCTAAATATGTAAACTTCAACATTGTTGAACTAGCAGAGGAAGATGACAATAAGGGAATCAATATTGCCATTTCAAAAGAATCTAATAGAATAATGGACTTAATTAATAAGAAAAACAATGTATATAACGTACTGTTAGATATACACGGCGAGATGGTTTCATCAGTTGCAATGGCAAGAAAAATTGAAGAATTATCTCTTAAGCATAGTGAAATCAACTTTATTATAGGTGGTTCCAATGGTGTTAATGAGGAACTGAAATCATATGTTGATTATAAAATATCATTTTCATTGTTCACATTTCCACACCAATTAATGAAGTTGATATTGTCTGAGCAAATATACAGATGGGTTTCAATTAATAAAAATATTAAATATCACAAATAAATATAAATCAGGAGGGAAGAATTATGTATTCTGTAGGAGAAGAATTTGAAATAATATTAGACGATACTCCAGAATATTTCACTTGTTTAGCAAATATTATAATTAAGGGAAAAGAGTATATTATTTCTGAGAATGAAGAAGGAACAAAGAGGGTATTCTTATTTGACTCTAACGAGGATGAAGTAGTGGTTATGGATTATGAAGTAGAAGAGGAAATATTGTTAATCTGGGAAGAAGAATATTATGGAACTGATAAGGAATATATGTATTGGAATGAAGATTTCGGGACATATGACAAGGAACCTAAAAAGGATATAGAATATGATGAAACAGAGGAATTAGATCCGATAGAAGAGGAAGATTTAGAAGATTTTATAGAAAATCTTTTAGATTAATAAGATGATAATAAAAATAAAAAGTAGTGACATTCACGGACAGGATTATGAAAGAGAATTCCCTGTTATTAGAAATGAAGTTGAAGAGAATAGTAGAATTGAGTATATATATACTGATGAATATGGAGATTGTAAAATATACGCATATACTGATTTCATTGAGATTTATAGAAAAGGTGAAGTGAACTCTAAACAAGTATTTAAGTTAGAAGAAAAAACAATATTTAAATATGTAACGAAAGAATTTAGAGGGGAATATCATTTGTTCTCAAAAAAAATAAATATAAATGGTAAAAAAATATATGTAGAATATGATATAATACAAGAAAATGAAATAATTAATAGTTTGAAGCTTGAGATTGTGGAAGTTTAATAATTAAGGATGAAGAGAAAGGAATGTAATGGATAACCAAAAAAATGAAAAAGTAGTAAGTGATAATGGGATAATTTTAGAAAAATTAAAAAAAGTCCAAGAATTAAAAGATGCAGGAATTGAACCATACGGTAGAAAATTTGAAAAGATAAATAGTGCTGAAGAAATAGGTAAATATGATGAAACTTCTGATAAAGTATTTAAAACTGCAGGAAGAATAGTTGCATTTAGAAGAATGGGGAAAAATGGGTTTGGACACATTCAAGATGAAACTGGAAGAGTACAGTATTATGTAAAAAAAGATGAAGTTGGGGAAGAAGCATTTGAAATATATAAACTACTAGGTGTAGGGGATTTTATTGGGTTAGAAGGGACATTGTTCAGAACACAGACTGGAGAATTGACATTAAGAGCCACGTCTTTTGAAGTGTTATCAAAAAACATAAGACCGCTTCCTGAAAAATTTCATGGACTAACAGATATAGAGATAAGATATAGACAAAGATATATAGATCTTGTAATGAATAAAGAAGTTATGGAAACAATGAAAACAAGATTTGAGATAGTAAAATATATAAGAAACTTCTTAGAGGAAAGAGGATTTACAGAAGTAGAAACACCTATGATGCATCCAATTCCTGGTGGAGCTAATGCTAAACCATTTGAAACACATCATAATGCACTTGATATGGAACTTTATCTAAGAATCGCACCAGAACTATATTTGAAAAGATTATTAGTTGGTGGATTTGAGAAAGTATTTGAAATAAATAGAAGCTTTAGAAATGAAGGGATTTCAGTAAGACATAACCCAGAGTTTACAATGATGGAGCTATACCAAGCGTATGCTGATTATGAAGATATGATGAACTTGACAGAGGACATAATATACTCGTTAACAGAAAAGTTACATAAGACAACAGAAATAGAGTATGAAGGACAGCCAGTAAGTATGGCAAAACCATGGTCAAGAATCCCTATGAAAGTTGCAGTAAAGAATGTTACAGGATATGATATAGATGCTATTACAACAGATGAAGAAGC
>JAGOYM010000005.1 GCA_018059165.1 Leptotrichiaceae bacterium
ATAGCACTTTTAGTATACATAGTAATGTCACTATTTAGTATTAATATGGAAGCAAAAACTACAAATTCAACAACAGATATTAAAGTGGCACTTACAAGTCTAAAAAATAGCACTGTTAAAATAAAAGCTCCAAGTGGAATGATAGTAATACTTGATGATGTGGATATTGATTATTCATACGATGAGATTGAATTGACAGCAAACGGTACTAAAATAAAGTATAAAGGAAATAGTTATACAAAAATTAGTATTGAAAAATTTAACGATCAAGAACAAGTTAATGTGAGTAATAAAGTTATTAATCATAATTACAGAGGGAAAATATCTCTTTTTGTACAAAATAACCAAATTATTCCAGTTAATGAAGTTCCCCTTGAAGAATACTTGTATGGAGTTTTACCAGGAGAAATAGGGACATCATTTCCTGAAGAAGCATTAAAAGCACAAGCAGTTATTTCAAGAAGTTATGTTTTGTTCAGTAAGAAAAATAATAAAAATGTTAATTTTGATGTTTATGATTCCGTAATGTCGCAGGTTTATTTAGGGTACGATTATGAAAGTAAAAAATTAAATATGATAGTAGATTCAACAAAAGATAAGGTTATAACTTACAACGAAAAAATTATCAATGCAGTTTTTCATTCGGATAGCGGAGGTAAAACAGTAAATAATGAAGATGCATGGGGAGGCCAACCATTACCGTATTTAAGAGGAAGAGATGATAATAATAGCGACTATTCCCCGAAGAAAAAATGGGACTTGGAAATTTCATATAAAGAAATAATTAGTAAATTTGGTATAGAGCCAAAGGAGATTTTTGTTGCATACAATAATGCTGATAGAGTGGAAGAAATTGTATTTAATGACACTAAGACAACAAAAAGTATCACAGGAGATAAATTTAGAATAGCATTAGGAAATAACAGAATCTTTAGTAATTATATGGAAATTGAAAATGATAAAAAAAATGAAAGATTATTAATCACTGGAAGAGGCTTTGGACATGGTGTCGGAGCATCTCAATGGGGAATGTATAACTTGGCAAAAAAAGGTTATAACTACCAGAAAATAATAAAATTTTATTATCAAAATGTAAAAATAGAGGATGAACAGGATGTTATATTTTAAACGAATTAAGGAAATTGAGAGTTTCATAACTGATCATGAAATGATAAAAGAAAACGACAAGGTATTAATCGCCTTTTCAGGTGGACCCGATTCAGTTTTTTTATTTCATGCACTAAATTCAATTAAAGAAAGATACAATTTAGAAATTTCGGTTATATACATAAATCATAATTTACGGGATGATGTCAGAAATGACATTGAGTTTATAGATAATTTTACTAAGCAAAATAATATTCAGTCATATATAGAAAGTGTTGATGTTAAATCATATGCTAAGCAAAATAAATTATCTATCGAGACTGCAGCCAGAGAGTTACGATATAGTAAAATTTCAGAAATAAAAGAAAAATACGGATATACAAAAATAGCAACAGGACATAATCTTGATGACAACGTGGAAACATTCATATTTAGGCTTTTAAGGGGAACTTCAATGAAAGGGTTAAAAGGTATACCTGCAACTCGAGAAAACATAGTGAGACCTATTCTCATGCTTGAAAAGTCATATATATTAGAAGAATTGAATCAGAATAAATTAGAATTCTTAATAGATTATACAAATGATGAAAATATATATTCGAGAAATATTATTAGAAACGAAATATTTCCTCATTTTGAGAGGATAAATCCGAAATTCAGAAATAAAATAATTAATATTATTGATGAGATATCGGTAAAAGAGGAACGAATAGACATATATGGGGACAGGCTATTAATAGAATCGATACTTAAAGAAAATGATAGTAATCAGAATAGAATTATAGCTTCATACTTAGAAAATAATAATATTGAAATAAATAAAGAAAAAATAAAATTAATAAAAAAATTAATGGGTTCGAAAGGATCAAAAAGTATAAATCTTTCAAGCGAGAAAGTGCTTTTTAAGGAATATAATGCATTTGTTATTAGAAATATTGATGAACAGGATAAAGAGCAACTAGAGTTTGATGTGCAAATATTGAATCCTGAAAGTGTATCAGCAGATTCTTTTAATAGAAGTGAAAACATGTATTTAATTCCATCAGAAATATTTGGAGAAGATAATGAAATACTAGTGAGAACAAGACAAGAAGGCGATAAAATAGAATTTAAGCTTCATGCGCATAAGTCACTAAAAAAACTTTTTATTGATAAGAAAGTAGTAAAATGGGAAAGAGAAAAAATACCTGTTGTTGAAATTGTATATAAAAATATGTATAATATAACTAACAAAGAAATATTAGTAGTTGGTGAATTAGCACATTCACCTAGAATAAATAAAATAAAGAGTTTTGATGAATACAATAAGTCAGATAAAATTCTAATTATTGGGAGGAATAATGGACGATAAAGAAAAGCAAGAAAGAATAAGAAAAAGATTAGAAGAATTAAGTAAATCAAATAAACCATCTGGAGATAAAAGAAGTCCTTTTGGATCATTTAGAATCTTTATGATGATATTGTCATTAGTATTCGTTTTCTATGTATTGTCAGGAAACATGAATTCATATTTACAAGAGAAAAAGAGTGTAAGTTATACTGAGTTTATCTCAAAAATTAATTCAGGTCAAATTACAGAAATAAAAGAAAAAGATGATAGAATTACAGCAATAATTCTAGAAAATAATAAAAAAGTAGAGTACTCAACTAGAAAATTAACTGAAAGAATAGGTGACGATCAGAACCTAATGAAAGTTGTTGCTGCAAAAAATACAAAAGTAGAAGCATTGGAACCATCAGGATCAACTCTATTCTGGATGATTGTATTTCAATTCTTACCAATTATATTATTAGTTGGAGCATTTATATTTATTTCAAGAAAAATGTCTGGAGGACAAGGTGGAGCAGGGCAAATATTTAGCTTTGGAAAATCAAGAACAGATAAAGTTGAAAATAAACCGAATGTAAGATTTGAAGATGTTGCAGGAGTCGATGAAGCAAAAGAAGAATTGAAGGAAGTTGTTGAATTCTTGAAAAATTCTGACAAATTTACAAAAGCAGGTGCTAGAATTCCTAAAGGTGTACTACTATTAGGAAGACCTGGAACAGGGAAAACATTATTAGCAAAAGCTGTAGCAGGGGAATCAGGAGCATCGTTCTTTAGTATTGCAGGATCAGAATTTGATGAAATGTTCGTAGGGGTTGGAGCCTCTAGAGTAAGAGATTTATTTGAAAAAGCGAAGAAAAATAAACCGTCAATAATATTTATAGATGAAATAGATTCTGTAGGGAGAAAAAGATCATCAGGGAAAACAGGTGGAGAAGGTGGATCAGACCAAACATTAAATCAATTATTAGTTGAAATGGATGGATTTGAAGAAGAGGATAACATAATTGTTATCGCTGCCACAAATAGAGATGACGTATTAGATCCAGCATTGTTAAGACCAGGAAGATTTGACAGAAGAGTAACAGTTGATGCACCTGATATGAATGGAAGGGTTGAGATACTTAAAGTTCATGCAAAAAACAAAAGATTTGCAGATGATGTAAAATTAGAAGATATAGCTAAAATAACTCCTGGATTTGTAGGAGCAGACTTAGAAAATTTATTAAATGAGTCAGCAATACTTGCAGCTAGAGAATCAAGAGAAATTATAACTATGAAAGATCTAGATGAAGCAGTTGATAAAATAGGAATGGGACTAGGTCAAAAATCAAGAATAATAAAACCAGAAGAGAAGAAACTATTGGCATATCACGAAGCAGGGCATGCATTGATGACAGAAATAACAGAAGGTGCAGATCCAGTACATAAAGTAACTATTATTCCAAGAGGAAGTGCAGGAGGATTTATGATGCCACTTCCAGAAGAAAAATTAGTTACAGGAAGTAAAGATATTATTGCAGAAATTAGAGTACTATTTGGAGGACGTGCATCTGAAGAATTAGTTCTGGACGATATAAGTACGGGTGCTTATAGTGATATTAAGAGAGCAACTCAATTAGCAAAAGTATATGTAACAAAAGTTGGAATGAACAGTGAATTTGGGCCAGTAAATTTAGAAGCAAGCGATGATATGAATTACAATTGGATACCAAATATTAGTGATGAGACATCAAGAGAAATAGACTTAGAAGTAAGAAAAATGCTTAAAGTAGAATATGATAACACATTAAACGTACTAAGAAACAATAGAGATAAATTAGATGCAATAGCAAATTTATTATTAGAAAAAGAAACTGTAACAGGAGCTGAAGTTAGAGAATTAATCAATCCAATGGTTGAAGGAACTCATGTTGAAGAGAATCATGTAGAAGAAAGTGAAGAAATGAAAGAAATCAATGATTTACAAAACTAATGATTATATAAAAAATAAATATATAAAACTAATTGATTTATTTGTAATAACTTGGTATAATCAATGTATAAAATAAATCAAAAAAAGGAGGAAGAAAATGAAAATGATTAAAAGGATAAGGGAAAGAAGATTAGAAAAACAATTTAATATTTCAATCCTTTGTCACTAATTATAGACGTTTTTTCCTTATGGAAATATTTATAGAATTCAAAAGTCTGTGGCACGGGAACAGACTTTTTTATTAGTAAAAATGAATTAATAGGATTACCTAGTGATAAAAAAGTTATGTCACTAGGTTTTTTTATTAGTGGATTTAATTTACGAAAAGAAATATAAAATATTTAGGAGGCTAATATGATAAAAGTAGGAATAGTAGGAGCAACAGGATACGCAGGACAGCAGTTGTTGTGGATTTTAAGACAGCATAAAGAAGTAGAAGTAGAATTTATATCTTCAAATTCATATGGTGATGAAGATATTTCAAACATATATACAAATTATAAAAAATATTATTCAAAAAAATTAATTGCTATGGAGAATGTAGAAAGCCAAATTACTAAAATAGATGTACTTTTCCTTGCATTACCTCACGGAATGTCAGAAAAATTAGCAAAGAAAGCATTGGGAAACAATGTTAAAGTAGTAGATTTGGGAGCAGATTTTAGATTAGACGATTCGGATAATTATGAAAAATGGTACAAAGTGAAACATGAATTTCCAGAAATCAATGCAGAAGCAGTGTATGGACTTCCTGAATTATATAAAGATGAAATAGCAAAAGCAAGAATTGTAGCATCACCAGGCTGCTATCCAACATCAGCAATATTAGGTGTTGCACCGTTATTAAAAAATAATATAGTAGATACGAGAAAGATTATTGTAGATTCAAAATCAGGTGTTTCAGGGGCTGGAAGAAGCGCTAATATAGCGACTCTTTTTACTGAAGTTAACGAAAGCTTCAAAGCATATAACATATTAAAGCACAGACATACACCAGAAATTAAGCAAGAAATAGATAAGTTGTCTAATTCGAATATCAATCTAGTATTCACACCTCATTTGCTACCAATAAATAGGGGGATATTATCAACAATTTATTTAGATGCAAAAATCAAAACAACTGAAAAAGAAATAATAGAAATGTACAAAGAATTTTATAAAGATTCACCTTTTGTAAGAGTAATAGAGGAATTACCAGAAATAAAAAATATAAAAAATACAAACATATGTGAAATTAGTATAAGATATGATGAAGAAAATGGAAATATTGTTGTTATATCAGCGATAGATAACTTAATAAAAGGTGCTGGTGGACAAGGCGTACAAAGTATGAATATCATGTTTGGGTTTGATGAAATGGAAGGACTTGAGTTCTTATCAATGTTTATATAATGGAGGAGATATGAAAATTATAGAAAATGGAACAATAACTAATGTTCAAGGATTTGTAGCGGCTGGAATATCAGCAGGATTCAAAAAGAGTGGGAAGAGAGATTTAGCGTTAATCTATAGTAAAACACCAGCAGTTGCAACGGCAGTATTTACACTAAATTTAGTAAAAGCAGCACCACTAGTTTTGGATATGGAGCACATAAAAAATAATAATACACAAGCAATTATTATAAATAGTGGAAACGCAAACGCATGTACAGGGCAAGAAGGATATAATAATGCATTGAAAACGGCAGAATTAGTAGCAGAAAAATTGGGATTAAATAAAAGTGATGTTTTAGTTCATTCTACAGGTGTTATAGGTGTACAACTAAATATGGATGTAATGAATAATGGAGTAGAATCAATAGTAAAAGAGTTAGATGATAAATCTGGGCAGTTAGCAGCTGAAGCAATTATGACAACTGACACATTTCCAAAAACAGTATGTGTAGAGATTGAATTGAATGGGAAACCAGTTAGAATTGCTGGAATGTCAAAAGGTTCTGGAATGATACATCCTAATATGGGAACAATGTTAGGTGTAGTTGTTACAGATGCTGATATAGAAAAAGAATTACTTGATAAAATATTTAAAGACATTGTTGAAGACACATATAATATGGTTTCAGTAGATGGCGATACAAGTACAAATGATATGGGTGTTGTAATAGCTAATGGTCTTGCAAACAATGATAAATTAGTAGTTGAAGATGATGAAAATACAAAGAAATTCAAAGATGCACTTGAATATGTAAATAAAGAGTTAGCTATGCTTATAGCAAAAGATGGAGAAGGTGCGACAAAGCTTATTGAAGTACATGTGAAGAATGCAAGAAGTATTATCGATGCTAAAAAATCAGCAAAAGCAGTTGTTATATCAAGTTTAGTAAAAACAGCAATATTTGGATCTGATGCAAATTGGGGAAGAATATTATGTGCAGTAGGGTATTCTGGAGCTGAATTAATAGTAGACAATGTTGAAATATTTCTTAAAAGTGGTGAGGATATTATACAAGTAGCTAAAAATGGAGCAGGAATAGAATTTAGTGAAGAATATGCAACTAAAATTTTAAAAGAAGAAAAAGTAGAAATAATAATAGATTTACATGATGGAGAACATAATGCAATAGCTTGGGGCTGTGATTTGAGTTATGATTATGTAAGAATAAATGCTGATTACAGAAGTTAGATAGGAAGGAGTAAAAATGGGATTTTTATACTTAGAAACAGGAGAAATATTTGAAGGTAAAAGTATAGGATTTGATGGAGTTAATGTTGGTGAGCTTGTATTTAATACATCAATGGTAGGATATCAAGAAATACTTACAGATCCATCTTATGCTGGACAAATAATAACGATGACATATCCTTTAATAGGAAACTACGGAATCAACAAATCATATTCTGAGTCAGAGGGAGTTCAAGCAAGAGGCTTTGTTGTAAAAAAAGTTTCAGACATAGACTCTAATTTTATGACAGAAGGAACAATCCAAGAGTTTCTTATAAATAATAAAGTAGTAGCAATTGAAGGTGTCGACACAAGAGATATAACAAGAAATATACGAGATAAAGGAGTTGTAAAATCTATAATCTCATCAAAAGAGTTGTTAAGTAATGAAGTGATGGACTTATTTAACAATTTCAAAGATATATCAGATATAGCAAAAGATGTTACAGTATCTGAGAAAAAAGTGATTAAAGGTGAGAATGAGAATGGGCCTAAGGTAGGTATACTAGATTTAGGTGTGAAGCAGAATATCGTTAGAAACTTAATTAAAAGATCTAGAGAAGTTATTATATATCCTATGTCAACAAATACTGATGAAATAATACGAGATGAAGTGGATGGGATACATATAAGTAATGGACCTGGAGACCCTGCGGTACATACAGAAGTAATTAAAACTATAGCAGAATTAGTAGAGATAATGCCAGTTTTTGGGATATGTTTTGGTCATCAATTGCTATCATTAGCAATGGGAGCAAAAACGTATAAAATGACATTTGGTCATAGAGGTGGAAATCACGGAGTTAAGAATATAAAAACAAATAAATCATTTATATGTTCACAAAACCACGGATATGCTGTCGATTCTGAAAGTTTAAAAAATACGAAGCTTGAACCATATTACTTAAATCTAAATGACGAAACAGTAGAAGGTGTAATTCATACTGAAAAACATGCGTTTTCTGTACAGTTTCATCCAGAATCAGCACCTGGACCGAATGATACAGAATTTATATTCGATGATTTTATAAAAATGATCAATGGAAGTAAAGCAGGTAAAACACTAAAAGAAATATTTGATCAACCAGCATTCGAAAATAAAAAACAAAAAATTAATAAAGTTCTTATAATAGGATCAGGACCAATAATAATAGGTCAAGCAGCAGAGTTTGATTATTCAGGAACACAAGCATGCAAAGCAATAAAAGAAGAAGGCATTGAAATTGTTCTATTGAATAGTAACCCTGCAACAATAATGACTGATGAGAATATTGCGGATAGAGTATATATTGAGCCTATAAATGTTGAAACAGTTGAAAGAATAATTCAGAAAGAGAAACCAGATGGAATACTAGCTGGTTTTGGTGGGCAAACAGCACTGAATTTGGCGATGAAGTTAGAAGAGGAAGGAATATTAGCAAAATATGGAATAAAATTATTAGGAATAAATAGCGAGTCTATAAAAAGAGCAGAAGATAGAGAGCTTTTCAAGGAGTTACTAGAAAAAATAGAGGAACCTGTTGCTAAAAGTGCAATTGTATCAACAATAATTGATGCAGTAGAATTTTCTAATGAAATAAATTATCCAATAATAGTCCGTCCTGCATATACGTTAGGTGGATCAGGTGGAGGAATTGCCAATAATGAGACAGAGTTAGTAGAAATAGTGGAAAGAGGACTTACTTTAAGCCCTATAAATCAAGTCTTAATTGAGAGGAGTTTATTAGGTTGGAAAGAAGTTGAGTATGAAGTTATGAGAGATAAAAAAGGGAACTTCATAACAGTATGTAATATGGAAAACTTTGATCCAGTAGGAGTACATACAGGAGATTCAATAGTTGTAGCACCATCACAAACATTAACAAATTTTGAATATCAAATGTTAAGAGACTCATCTTATAGAATTATAGATGAACTTAAAATAGAAGGCGGATGTAATGTTCAATTTGCATTAGACCCAATCTCACATAATTATATTGTGATTGAAGTAAACCCAAGAGTTTCTAGATCGTCAGCACTTGCATCAAAAGCAACAGGATACCCAATTGCAAAAATAGCAGCGAAAATAGCTTTAGGATACACACTTGATGAATTGATAAATTATGTTACGCAAAAATCAAGTGCATTCTTTGAACCAGCAATCGATTATATAGTCGTAAAAGTTCCAAAATGGCCTTTTAACAAGTTTAAAACAGCATCACCTACACTTAATACTCAAATGAAAGCAACTGGTGAAGTGATGTCTATTTCACGAACATTTGAGTCAGCATTTATGAAAGCAATAATCTCACTAGAAGGAGATTATACTGGGCTAGGATTGAATAGAGAAATTAGTAATGCGGAGTTAGAGGAAATGATAGTTACATCACATTATGAAAGAGCATTTGCTATTGCGGAGAGTTTGAGAAGAGGAAAAACAATAGATGAAATACATAAAATTTCAAAAATAGATAAATGGTTTTTGACAGGACTACAAAATATTATTGATGTAGAAAATAGTCTTATAAATAATCCTGATAATATCGCAATCAAAAATGCAGAAAAAATGTGCTTTTTAGATGAAGAAATAGAAAAATTACTAAATATGAGCGATGAGAACATGAAAGAATTAAGAGATGCAGAAAAAATATATCCAGTGTACAAAATGGTAGACACATGTGCAGGAGAGTTTGAAGCGGTAACTCCTTACTATTATTCAACATTTGAAGATAAAGATGAAGTTATTGTAACAGAAAATAAAAAAATTATAATAATTGGATCTGGTCCAATAAGAATAGGTCAAGGGATAGAGTTTGATTACTGTTCAGTACACGGTGTTTGGGCAATAAAAGAATTAGGATATGAAGCAATTATAATAAATAACAATCCAGAAACAGTAAGTACTGACTTTGATACATCTGATAAGTTATACTTCGAATCGTTACATATAGATGATGTAATGAATATTATAAAAAAAGAAAAACCATACGGTGTAATATTGCAATTTGGTGGACAAACATCAATAAACTTAGCAGAAAAGTTAGAAAAATATGGTGTTAAAATACTTGGGACAGACTTCGAGTCAATAGATTTAGCAGAAGATAGAATAAAATTCAAAGAGTTTTTGAATAATCTTGATATAAAAAGCCCAGATGGAGCAATTGCAACAAGCTATAGCGAAGCATTAGAAATAGTGAAGGTGCTAGATTATCCAGTAATGATAAGACCTTCGTATGTTATTGGTGGACGTGCAATGAAAATAGTATACACAGATAAAGAATTAGAGGAATATTTAGCAGAAGCTAAAAAAGTAGGAGATGCAACAATATTAATTGATAAATATCTAGAAGGTATAGAAATAGAAGTAGATGCCATATCAGATGGAAAAGATATTTTAATACCTGGAATAATGGAACACATAGAAAAAACAGGGGTTCATTCAGGAGACAGTATAACAGCTTATCCGCCACTAACATTATCAGATGAAATTATAGAAAAGTTAGTTGAGACAACAAAAAAAATAGCGATAAACATTAAAAATAAAGGCTTAATTAATATACAATACGCTCTAAAAGACGGGGAACTATACATAATAGAAGTAAATCCAAGAGCATCAAGAACTGTACCTATCTTGAGCAAAATAACAGAAACACCAATGATTAAAATTGCCACAAGAATAATGCTTGGGGAGAAATTAGAAGATATGGAATACGGCAAAGGGTTAAAGCCAAACAAAAATTTCCATGCAATTAAATATCCCGTATTCTCAACTGAAAAATTATCTGATGTTGATATTTTCTTAGGGCCTGAAATGAAATCAACAGGCGAGATATTAGCAATAGATAGTGATTTGAATAAGGCAATTTACAAAGGATTTCTAGCAACAAACATTTCAAAAATAGAACCTATTGGTAAAAATGGTAAGGGAGAAAAAGTATATATATCAATGAATCCTTATACTAAGAAAAAGTCTTTGGAATTAGTTAAGAACCTAATTAAATTAGGATTCCAAATAGTAGCTTCTAAAAAAACATATGACTATTTAATTTCTGAAAATGTAGAAGTGGAATTAGAAGTAATAGAGTCTGTAATTCAAAATTTACAAGACTACGTTATGGTAATTAATACACCAACAGAGGGTAATGGACTTCTACGAAATGGATTTAAATTGAGAAGAAAATGTGCAGAATTGAAGAGATTGTTATTTACAAATATTGAAACAGCAAGTTTATACTTAAAAATATACGAAGTTTCTGAAGAGCTTGATTATAACGAATTAAAATATTATCTTTCAAAATAATAATTACAATAATTGTAAAACTTGAAAGATGAGGTAAAATTAATATGAAGAATAGGGGGACATATGGTTTCGAATTTAGAAAAAGCAAAAATATTGACGCAAGCATTACCATTTATAAAAAGATATCATGGGAAAACAATTGTTATTAAATATGGTGGAAGTGCTATGACTGATCAAAAAATAAAAGAGCAATTTATACAAGATGTCGTGCTTATGAAATTTGTAGGGATAAATCCAGTTGTTGTACATGGTGGTGGCCCTGAAATAAATGCAATGTTAGAAAAAATAGGAAAAGAAAGCAGATTTGTTGAAGGAAATAGAGTAACAGATTTGGAAACTGTAGAAATAGTAGAGATGATACTATCTGGTAAAGTTAATAAAGATTTAGTATCAAACATTAATAGACATGGTGGAAGAGCAATTGGATTAAGCGGTAAAGATGATAATATGATATTAGTTGAGAAAAAATTTATTGAAAAAGATGGAGAAACAATTGATATAGGGTATGTTGGAGAAATCAAAGAAATTAATACAGATATAATAGACATGCTAGATTTTAATAATTACATACCAGTAATATCAACTATTGGAGTAGATAAAGAAGGTCAGACATATAACATAAATGCAGATTATGTAGCCGGAGAAATTGCAGGTAAAATAAAAGCTGATAGACTTATATTTCTAACAGATGTAGATGGGATAATGCAAGATCATACTAATAAAGAGACACTAATTAGTGATATAACAAGAAAAGAAGTAGAAATATTAATAGAAGATGGAACAATTTCAGGGGGAATGCTACCAAAAGTTGAAACATGCTTACACGCACTAAAAAAAGGTGTGGAAAATGTAATAATATTAAATGGAAAAATTGAACATTCAATTCTATTAGAATTATTTACAGAAGAGGGTGCGGGAACATTAATTAAAGAAAACAAAACACAGGAGGATATCACATGAAAGCAATAGACTTTACGTTACCAGCAAATAATGGAGAAAATGTTAAATTATCTGATTTTTTAGGGAAAAGAGTCGTACTATATTTTTATCCAAAAGATAATACACCAGGATGTACTCAAGAGGCATGTAATTTTAGAGATAATTTTGAAAGATTAACAGCTAAAAATGTAGTTGTTTTAGGAGTGAGTAAAGATAGTATCAAAAAACATGAAGGATTCGTAGCAAAACAAAAATTACCATTTCTATTGTTAAGTGATGAGAATAGTGATGTTTGTGAGAAATACGGAGTATGGAATGAGAAAATAAACTTTGGTAAGAAATATTTTGGAATAATAAGAAGTACATTTTTAATAGATGAAAAAGGTGAAATAATAAAAGAATGGCGAAAAGTAAAAGTAGAAGGTCATGTTGATGAAATAATAGAAGAACTTGACAAATAGAGGAGGTATCAATGCTTTTAAACGTTTATAATAGATTTGATGTAACATTTGTAAAAGGTAAAGGAATTTATTTGTATGATGATAAAGGTGAAGAATATGTTGATTTTGTTTCAGGGATAGCAGTAAATTGCTTGGGGCATTCTAATAATGTTATGGTTGATGCAATGAAAAAACAAGCAGAGAAATTAATTCATATATCTAATCTTTATTACAGCGATACACAAATGCAACTCGCAAAAAAATTAATAGATAATAGTAAAATGGAAAAAGTTTTCTTTACTAATAGTGGAACAGAAGCAGTAGAACTTGCAATAAAAATAGCTAGAAAATATGGAAATTCAATATCAAAAAATAAAACAGAAATTATATATATGACTGAATCATTTCACGGAAGAAGTACGGGTTCTGTCGCAATAACAGGTCAGAAGAAATATCAAGAGCCTTTTGAGCCGTTATTACCAAATGTTACTGAATGTAAGTTTAATGACGTTGAAGATTTTTTATCAAAAATAAACGAAAACACGTGTGCAGTTGTATTAGAGCCTGTTCAAGGTGAAAGTGGAATAAAAAGAGCAACAAATGAATTTATGAAAGCAATAAAAGAAAAATGTACAGAGTACAAATCACTCATTATATTTGATGAAATTCAATGTGGAATGGGTCGATTAGGGACATTATTTGCTTATGATAAATTCGATGTAGTTCCAGATGTTGTCACAATTGCAAAAGCATTAGGCGGTGGTGTTCCAATTGGTGCATGCTTAACAAAAGGTATTGCAAATGACGTTATGGCACCAGGTGATCATGGATCAACGTATGGAGGGAATCCGTTTGTTTGTGAAGTTGCAAGAACTGTGTTGACAGAATTAATTGACAACGGAGTAATAGAAAATGTAAATAAAATAGGAGCATATGCTATTTCTAAATTAAATGAACTTAAAGATCAAAATGATGTAATAGAGGAAATTAGAGGAGAAGGTTTATTGATTGGAATTAAACTAAATAATGAAAAAATGACAGCAAGAGAATTTGCAGAAAAAGCATTAGAAAATAAATTTTTAGTTGTCCCAGCTGGAGACAATGTAGTTAGATATTTTCCACCTTTAAACGTAACCAAAGAAGAAATAGATATCTCAATAGAGAAAATAAAAAAAGTACTAAAATAATAGGGGGTAAAAATGAATTTAAAAGGTAAGTCATTTTTAAAATTATTAGACTTTACAAAAGAAGAAATACAGTATTTACTTGATTTAGCAGTTAAATTGAAAAGTGATAAAAAAAATAAAATAGAGCAAAAAACAATGATTGGAAAAAATGTAGCATTAATTTTTGAAAAGACATCTACGAGAACAAGATGCGCATTTGAAGTTGCTGCATTCGATCAAGGTGCAAATGTAACGTATATAGGGCCTTCATCATCACAAATTGGAGATAAAGAATCAATTGAAGATACTGCAAAAGTACTAGGAAGATTTTATGATGGAATAGAATACAGAGGATACGGGCAAGAAATAGTAGAAAGTTTAGCCAAAAACTCAGGAGTTCCTGTTTGGAATGGATTAACAACAGAATTTCATCCAACACAAATATTAGCTGATTTCTTAACAATTTTAGAGCACAAAGGAAAATTAGAAGGAATAAAAATGGCGTATTTAGGTGATGGTAAAAATAATATGGCAAACTCTTTAATGATAGGAGCTTCAAAATTTGGAATAGATTTTAGAATTGTCTCACCAACAGAATTCTTTCCAGATGAGGAGCTAGTAAAGAAAGCAAAAGAATTAGCAGAAAAATCGGGGGGTAAAATAACATTAGAAACAGATCCTGTAGCGGGAGTAACAGATGTTGATGTTATATATACAGATGTATGGGTATCAATGGGAGAGGCAAAAGAAGTTTGGGCAGAAAGAATAGAAAAATTAATGCCGTATCAAGTAAATAAAAATTTAGTTGCCAATGCTAAAAAAGATTATTTGTTTATGCACTGTCTACCAGCATTCCATGATTTAGAGACTGAAGTTGGAAAAGAAATATTTAAATTATATGGTCTGAAAGAGCTAGAAGTTACAGATGAAGTATTTAGATCAGAAAATTCAATTGTCTTTGATGAAGCAGAAAATAGATTACATACAATAAAAGCGGTAATGGTTGCAACATTAGGAAATATAGGTTAAAATATAGTAATAACAAATCAAATTATATCAGGAGGCAAATGTATGGCACTTAAGATTTTAACTCTTAACATTCATGGTTACCAAGAAGAGAATCAACTAGAAAAATTTGATATTATTGCTGATAATATTGCAGCAAATAATTATGACATTATTGCATTGCAAGAGGTATCACAAACAGAAGAAAATGAACCAGTTTTTGTACGTGAAGATGATCCAACACAAACGATGAGGGCAAACAACCCAATTTATATAATTGGAAAGAGATTAAAAGAAAAGTACGGAATAGAATATTTCTCTCATTGGGTAAATATAAAGATGGGATTTGTAATTTATCAAGAGGGTATAGCTATCATGTCTAAATTACCGATTATAAAGGGAGAAACAATAGTTGCTTGTTGTGATGAATATAATGATATGAAAGATTCTAAACGAAGAGCGTTAGCGAAAACAAAATTAGATTACAATGGAACACCAATAAATATTTACAGTATTCACTTTGGATTAGCAAGTGAAGCGAAAAATCCATTTATTCTTCAGTTTACGAAATTACATGAAGATATTAAAAAAAATGGAGATGAACTTACAATATTCTTAGGAGATTTCAATATTCCAGATTATTCTGATGAATATCAAAAAATTCTTGAACATGGGTATACAGATCTTTATGAAACAGCTAAAACAAAATCAGATCAAAGGGCAACAATAGCAGGATTTATACATGGTTGGGAGAGTAATGATAAACCATTAAGAATAGATTTTGGATTTTCAAATAGAGCATTAGATGTTGAATCTGCAGATGTTGTATTTACTAAAGAAAAATATGGATTAGTATCAGACCATTATGGAATAGAATTCAAGATAAATATATAGAATATATCACATTATAAGAATAAATATAAATTATATATTTATAAGCTAAAAATAGTAAAAAAAACTGTGTAGATATTGAAAATGTGAAAATATGTGATATAATATTAAGCAATGAGGTGTAAACATGAAATGTAAATGTTTAATAGGAATATTATCTCTAATTATTTCATTAACCAGTATCTCTGAAACAATTGATAATCAAGGGTATATGGGGAAAATTGATGGAGATTATGATTTTATAGTACAGAAACAAAACTTTGAGTTAAATGAGATCAGATTATCACTTTTCTTTGATGCTATAAGAAAAGGTAATAATAGATATGTAATGATGTTTTTGGAAGGTGCAGAAACTACGACAATACCTGAAGTTGAAGAAGACAGGGCAATGAATAATATAGAACTATCTCAAAAAAATGAGACATACAAAATAGGTGTTAATAGTAAGGATCAACTTGGGTATTCCCCTATAATTGTAGCAATTGAATCTAAAAATAATGAAGTTTTACAAAAATTATTAGATTTAGGAGCAAATATAAGAGAAGAACATCCAGTATTCAAAAAATTAACATTACATACAGCATGTTACTATGAAAATGTTGAGGCAGTTAAGATATTACTAGCTAAAGATAAATCATTAGTGAATGAACAAAGCGGAGTAGATGGATGGACACCATTAGAGGATGCAACACTTAAAAGCAATACTGAAATTGTAAAAATATTGCTAGAAAACGGAGCAAACCCTTTAATTAATGACTATAGCGGAGGAACAGCTGTAGACATGGGAACAGAATTTGGAAAAGGTGAAATAGTAAAGTTATTAAGAGATAATATAAAAGCAAGTAGAAAATGATATTTAAATAGAGCATAAAGAGAAATTAGGAGGTACAAACGTGCATTGCGTTCAAAATGTTACAGAAAACATATACTGGATAGGTGGTAATGACAGAAGATTGGAAAGATTTGAAAATATGTTTCCAATTCCAAAAGGAGTTTCTTATAACTCTCACTTAATATTAGATGAGAAAACAATGGTAATGGATACTGTAGATCAGGCAATCAGAATGCAATATCTTGAGAACATAAAGTATCTTTTAAATGGAAGAGATCTAGATTACTTAGTAGTTAATCATATGGAACCAGATCATTGTGGGAATATAGAAGATTTATTAAAAATATATCCGAATATGAAAATTGTTGGAAATTCTAAAACATTTAAATTTTTCGAACAATTCTACAATGTTTCGCCATCAGAGAATTATTACGAAGTAAAAGAAGGCGATGTAATTGACTTAGGAAAACATAAAATTCAGTTCTTTAATATGCCAATGGTTCACTGGCCAGAAGTAATGGTCGCGTATGAGCAAACAGAAAAAATATTATTTTCTGCAGATGCATTCGGGACATTTGGAGCATTGAATGGAAATATATTTAATGATCAAGTAGACTTTGAAGGTTACTATTTATCAGAAGCAAGAAGATATTATACAAATATTGTTGGTAAATATGGCGCACAAGTTCAGATAGCATTAAAAAAATTATCAGGTTTAGATATAAAAATTATAGCACCACTTCACGGACCAATATGGAGAGATAACTTAGATTATTTACTAGATAAATATAATAAATGGAGTAGCTATACTCCAGAGAAACAAGGTGTAGTAATCGTTTATGGATCGATGTATGGAAATACTGAAAATGCAGCAAACTGTATTGCTAATAAATTAGCACAACAAGGTGTTACTGATATAAAAGTTTATGATGTTTCAAAGACACACCCATCGTATATAATTGCAGATGCATGGAAATATAGTAATTTAGTCATTGCATCACCAACGTATAATGGAGGACTATATTTAGTAATGGATGCATTACTTCATGAAATGGCTTCATTGAATTTCCAAAATAGAAAAGTATCTATATTAGGGAATTACACATGGGCAACGGGAGCTTTAGCTTCTATCAAAGAAAGACTTTCAAAAATGAAGGATATAGAAATAATAGGGAATCCATTAGATATAAATTCTTCAGTAAAAGATAATCAAGAGGCAGCACTAGATGAAATGGTTCAAGAAATAGTAAAATCGTTATAATTAGGGTTATAAAATTTTTATTATAGAGGAGCAAAAGAATGAAAAAAATGAGTGGTATAGGGGCATCAGAAGGTGTCTCAATAGGAAAAGCATTATTATTTATCGAGGAAGAAATTGTAATACCTCAAGAAAAAATTTCAGGAGATATGGTTGGATCTCAATTAATTAAGCTTGAAGAAGGTTTGAAAAAATCAAAAACTCAGTTAATTGCTATTAGAGAAAAAGTAAAAGAAAAAATGGGAGAAGACAAGGCTGCAATCTTTGATGGTCATATCATGCTTCTAGAAGATGAAGATTTAAAAATGGAAGTAGAAGACAAAATTAAAGGTGAAAATTCACCAGCTGCAAAAGCCCTAGATGAAGGAATTAATGAATATTGTGAAATGATTTCACAATTGGATGATCCTTATTTAAGAGAAAGAGCGGCGGATTTAAAAGACGTTGGTAAAAGATGGATCAAAAATGTCTTAGGAATGAAAATGAAAGATTTAAGCAATCTTGAAAAAGATACAATTGTTGTAACATATGATTTAACACCATCTGATACAGCACAATTAGATCTTGAAAACTGTATAGGATTCATAACTGAAGTAGGAGGTAAAACTTCACATTCAGCTATAATGGCTAGATCTTTAGAATTACCAGCAATAGTTGGAGTAAAAGATGTATTAGCAGAAATATTTGAAGGACAACCTTTAATTATGGATGGAGAAAAAGGGGATATAATAGTAGAACCAATACAAGATGATGTTGCGACTTATAGTGCAAAAAGAGCGCAATTTTTAGCAGATAAAGAAGAATTAAAAAAATTAATAAATGAAGATGCAATAACATTAGATGGTAGAGTAGTAGAAATATATGGAAATATAGGTGGACCAAATGATGTTGATGCAGTTGTTACATCAGGAGCAACAGGTGTAGGATTATATAGAACAGAATTCTTATTCATGAACTCAGATCATATGCCAACAGAAGACGAGCAATACCAAGCATATAGAATAGTTGCTGAGAAAATGAAAGGTAAACCAGTTACGATAAGAACAATGGATATTGGTGGAGATAAAGAATTACCTTATATGAATTTACCAAAAGAAATGAATCCGTTCTTAGGATACAGAGCAATTAGAATATCTCTAGAACAACAAGATATGTTCAAAACTCAACTAAGAGCAATTTTAAGAGCATCATCTTATGGGCAAATAAAAATAATGTACCCAATGATAACATCAGTAAATGAAATAAGAAAAGCAAATGAAATACTTGCTGAGTGTAAGGAAGAATTAGATGAAATCGGTAAAAAATATGATGAGAAAATAAAAGTTGGAATCATGATAGAAACTCCTTCAACTGCAATTATAGCTTATAAATTTGCTAAAGAAGTTGACTTCTTCTCAATTGGAACAAATGATTTAACTCAATACTTCTTAGCGGTTGATAGAGGAAATGAAATGGTATCTAATCTATACAGTTCATTCAATCCTGCAGTATTAGAAGCAATACAAAAAGTAATAGATGCAGCACATGATAGAGGAATACCTGTAAGTATGTGTGGAGAATTTGCTGGAGACAAAAAAGCAACAGAATTATTATTAGGAATGGGTCTAGATATATTCAGTATGAGTGCATCATCAGTATTACAAGTTAAGAAAAAAATAAGAACTACTGACTATCAAGAAGCAAGAAAATATAGAGATTTAATATTAGAGCAAGATACACCTCAAGAAGTTTTAGATAACTTAAGAAGTTACTAGTACTAACTGAAAATAATAAAATATAGAGAAGGGAGATAGGTCGTTGATTAGGCCTATCTTTCTTAATATATAACCTAGATACAAAAAGAGGATGTGAAGGAAATGAAAGTAGCTATAATTTTATTAGACGGATTAGAAGAAATAGAGGCATTAGCTCCAATAGATATTTTAAGAAGAGCAGAAGTTACAGTAGATACAATATCAATTACTGACAACACAATGATAGAGAGTGCTAGAAATGTAAAAATGCATGCAGATAAGCTAATTAATGATGTGAATCTTGCAGAATATAATATGATCATATTACCTGGTGGACCTGGAACAAAGAATTATTGGAAATCAGAAAAGCTATCAGAATATTTGAAATCTATAAATATAGGAAACAAATCCACTCAAAAAATAGCAGCAATATGCGCTGCACCAACATTTTTATCATATTTAGGAATGCTAGAAAGTAAGAATGTAACGTGTTTCCCAGCATGTGAAGAGGAATTATTGGGATACGACAGTAGTATTAAATACTCAACAAATAACGTAGTTATAGATGGAAATATCATAACAAGCAAAGCGGCAGGAACAGCAATTGATTTTGCACTTGAATTAGTAAGTATTCTTTCTAGCGAAAGTAAAAAAGAAGAAATAAGAAGCCAAATTTATTATACAAAATAATGATTTATGTTATAATTGTTATATAAGAAAATTGGAATAGGTGATAAATATGAAATTTATACTTTATAATATAAGATATGGAACAGGAAAATTCTTAAATCAGCCACTTAAACACATGAGAGGGTACTTGTCAAAGAGTGAAGAGCAAACTATCAAAATAGGGCAGTTTTTGACGCCATATGATGCTGATGTAGTTGGATTGGTAGAGGTAGATTTGGGATCTTATAGGGTTAATAAGAAAAATCAAGCTGAGTTGCTTGGACAAGTGCTGAATAGTAAGCATATTTATAAGCATAAGTATGAAGATAATTTGAAGATGATGAAAGTCCCTATTCTTAAAAGGCAAGGGAATGCATTTTTATCGAAGTTAGATAGTGAAGAGAAATTCCATTACTTTAAAAAAGGAATGAAAAAGTTAGTTATAGAACTGGAAACAGAAAGTTTTGTTATTTTTCTTGTACATCTCGCATTAGGAGGAAAAACAAGACTTCGCCAAATAGTTGAGTTGTATGAATTGATTGATAAATGTAAGAAACCATTTATAATAGCAGGGGATTTCAATTTGTTTTGGGGTGAAGAGGAGATTAGTCTATTTCTGAAAGCACTTAATCTAAAGAATGTAAACGCTAATAATATACCAACATACCCTAGTTGGGGAGCAAAAAAGACATTAGATTTTATTCTTCATTCTGATAAAATAAAAGTAAATTCATTTGAAGTATTAGATTGTAAATTATCGGATCACTTACCATTATATATAGATTTTGAAGTAGAGGATGCTATCTAGAAAGAGAGGAAGAACACTGAAAATAGGAGTTGTGGCAGGAACGCCAATTGATGTAAAGTTCGGAATAGAATTTTTGGAAAATAAAGGATATACTGTGGAAGCAATAGCTATTTCTAGAAATCCTCTGGAGCAGACTGTTTTCCAAACATTAACATCTGAAAAAAGAGAAATCGAATTGATTTCTATACTTGAAAAATATGATGATTGCAACATGTTTTTATTTTATTGTAATTCATTATCAAGTACAGTTGATGTTCATAAAATATCAGAAATTTTAAAAAAGGAAATAATTACACCGCTAGGCGCATACAGTGAAATAAGAACAGATAAAAATGTAGCGATAATTGCAGCAAATGCTCAAAGTTTGGCAATGATTGAGAGTATCATTTACCAATCAACACCATGTAGAACAATATGTATGAGCAATTTGGCAATTGTTGAAGCAATAGAAAATAAAAATGAACCAGATCAAATCATAATAGATTATGGAATAGATGTATATTTGGATATGTGTAATAGGCATGGCGTAGATAAATTTATTTTAGGATGTACTCATTTTGACTATTTAGAGGGAAATATACAAAAATATGTTAATAATAAAGGGTATCAAATAGAAATTATAACGCCAAAGAAATTTATGTATTCTAGAATAAAAGAAATTGTAAGTAATAATGAAGGGAAAGTGAAATGATAGCAGTTTTAATAAATATTGTACTAATACTTATTGGTGGAAGCATAGGGTTGTTTTTCAAAGGAAATAAGAAAGTTGAGAGATATGTTACAAGAATTACAGCAATATTATCTGTAATGATTCTAGCATTTGGAATACAATCAATTGTAAAGTTTGATAATACATTTATTGTCATGGGTTCGTTAGTATTTGGAACAATAGTTGGGGAGTTTATAGATATAGATTCACAATTACAGAAGTTTGCGAATTGGCTACAAAGAGGGAATTCAGACTCTGGCGATTTTTCAAAAGGATTTGTAGATGCAACACTTATATATTGTATAGGATCAATGGCGATAATAGGATCTCTACAATCAGGAATAAATGGTAATCATACAATAATAATAGCAAAAAGTGTAATGGATGGATTAGTTTCTATTGTGTTAGCAAGTAAATATGGAAAAGGAGTATTGTTGTCGGCTGCATCAGTTGGGATTTACCAAGGAATACTAACGTTGTCTGCCATGAAAATACAATATTTTCTAACAGATTCAATAATAACTCAAATGACCAATGTTGGTGGGATTTTACTTATTGCACTTGCACTAAATCTTTTAGAAATAACAAAATTTAAATTAGCAAATTATTTGCCAGCTTTATTCTTACCTATTTTATTAGGGCTAATATTATCAATTAGTACTTGACAATATTATTGATTTTATGATAGTATAATTAAGCGATGTATGGAGGAATGTCCGAACGGCTAAGGGACCGGTCTTGAAAACCGGCAAAGCGCAAGCTCTCAGGGTTCGAATCCCTGTTCCTCCGCCATCAAATATATTGTGGAGAAGTGTCAGAGTGGCCGAACGTGCGTCCCTGCTAAGGACGTGTACTCGAGAGAGTACCGAGGGTTCAAATCCCTCCTTCTCCGCCATTTTTTTTATTTACGCACCTTTAGCTCAATTGGATAGAGCGTCTGACTACGGATCAGGAGGTTGTGGGTTCAACTCCTGCAAGGTGCGCCATTTTTTTTTAACGATCCCCTATTTATGGGTTTTTAGATATTTTTAAAACTCTTTGGGGGCGCTTTGGGGATAAAAAAGAAGCAAATAATGGAATTAAATTATATAATAGAGGATGATAGTATAGGTGTTTATCATGTAGCATCTGTAGTTAAAAAAAGCACAAACAAAACAGTAATGAGGTAATGTATGGAAAAAAATTGGAGTACCAGAAGCATTTAGATGCGATAAAAAAACATAGTTGGAATTTGTATTGGGTTCCAGAAGAATTTAAAACAAAAGAACTTTGTGTAATAGCAATTGAGAAAGATGGTTATTCACTTGAATTTGTACCTGAGGAACTTAAGACTAAAGAGCTTTGTGAACTAGCAACAAAAATATGTGGTCTTGCTTTAAAATATGTACCTGAGGAACTTAGAACGAAAGAAATGTGTAAAACGGCATTAGATGGTTTTAACAAAAATTTTAATGAAGGATTACTTAGAATTTTGAAAGAACTGATTCCAGAGAAATTCCATGAAGAGTTTGCAGAGAAATACGATATAGGATTACTAAATAAATCAGAAGATCGAGTAAAAGTACTTTGACCTTACTTCAATGTATGCCACTCGTAGTTATATAATATCTTAGGAGGTAAAATTGAAAAGAATATTAAGTCTACTATTTATAATATTAACGATGTCAGTAATGGTATTTTCAGAAGAAATGCCTAAGGAAGTTAAATCACCGTCGGATAAATTATCATTGAGCAGTAACAATGAGATGCTGTATGATGGAAAATTATATACTGGAAAAATTATGTTTAATGATGTAAGTTATATCAATTTGAAAGATGGACATTTAGAAGGTGAAACATATATGAAGCAAGAAACACTAGAGACATTTTATAATGTGACAAATGGAAAATTAGAAGGTGAATGTAGAGTAAGGAGTAATGTTAATGGAAAATATAATGATGCTGTGATTGTTTTTAAAAATGGGGAGATACAAGCAGCAAAAATTAATTCAGATGTGATGATATTTGATTCAAATGGTATGGCAAATGGAATTATATTGAGCGATGGAGAAGAAGTAACAATTAAAGATGGGGTAGGAAAATCTGGGAATTTAATACTTAAATATATTTTGAATAATGAAAAAGATGAACTCATATTTCAAATATTTAACAAAAAAAATAAGCTTTTGAGCAGTTCTGAAACATCAGATTTCAGATTTAATAGAGATCATATTGAAAAGATGTTGTTTCCTAGTTTATTTGGAAAAGAATCAGATGAGGCAAGCAGATTAAAAGAAATTAATAGGAAATCTCAAGAAGAACTAGAGAAAATAAGGAAAAAAGAATAAACACGAACTAATATTAGAGTTGTAGGTTTAAAGTTTTTTCAAATCAGAACATATTAAAAAAGCATCCCTCGGGGTGCTTTTCTATTTAAAAATATTATGATATAATTACAATAAATGTTTTAGAGGTGAACTATGATAAATAATGAAGCTGTAGTAGCAGAAATTATTAATTTTGAAATGTTAAGTGATAAAAACATAAAAAAGATGCAAATAGATACAAGAAATCTTTATTACCGGTCAATTAGTGGTAGGGTATTTAAAATAATGATGTTTTTAGTCGTGTATGTTTTTTTGCTAATTGAATTATCAACTCGAAAAGCAATAACTACGAACATAGAAAAAGCACTTATGTTTATATTAATGAATGTAGTTGTATTTACTGTATTTATTTTCTTTAGAAAATATTTATTCGAAAAAAATTCAATAGCAGTATATTTGAATTCTAAAATGATGAAGTATATCAATGGGAAGAGATCTAAAGAATTATCAATAGTAAATGTATATTTTCAAGAAGATTCACTTCAAACTACAAGAATGGATGAGAGCTTACTATCAAATATAAAATATAGTGAATTTTATAAAATGTACGAACTAGAATACGGATATTATTTTAAAATAAGTAGAAAATCTGTTTTTTATTTCCCATATAGCGAGTTTTCAAATGAGGCTATACCTAAACTAAATGAAATATTCAGAAAAAATGGAATCATAATACAAAAATCTTATAAATGAGATGAGGTAATACAATGAGAAAAACAGGAGAAATTCTTGAGGAATATATGTCAAATAAAATGTCACAAAGAGATTTAGCAGCAATAATAGATGTGACGCCTCAATACATTAATAATATTGTGAAGGGGATAAAGAGACCATCTCCATCTTTTTTGAGCAAATTTTATAAAATTTTTGAAGTGTCTATAGAGGACAAGATAAGTATTGATGAATATGAAGAATTCCGTAGATTACCTGAAAAAACTCAAGAAGGAATTTTGATTTTAAAAAATAAAAATGAGCAATTAGAAAAACAAGGCAATATAAATAATATAGAAATAAAAATATATGGAACAATTGAAAAAAATGGTTATTTCAGAAAAAGTACTAATATTGAAAAAATAAACTTTTTTAAATTAGCAGGCCAAAGCGAGAATTATTTTTGTGTAATAAATTATTATTCAGACTATAAAAATAATCAAATTCAATCAGAAGACATCATGATATTTGAAAAAAGAAAAGAAATCAACGCTAATATTTTTTCAGGTGAGAAGAATATATATATTGTAAAATATGAAGAGGAAATCAAAATTTGTAAATTAGAAGATACTGGAGATTACATTTTAGTGAAAGATCTTAATATATCATCAAAGACAGTAGTATTAGGAAAAAATGATAGGTATAAACTGAAAATAATTGGAAAGTTAGAAAAAAATATAAGAAGTTACTAAAATAAAACTTGACAATTAAGAAAAAAACGTGTATATTAAGTAAGTTAAAATAGAAAAGCAGAGACCTTTGTTTCTCACCTCTCCATCTTTCTTAGATGAGTTAGGTATAATAGTTTTAAATATTATTTCAAATAAATATAAACGTCACAGTTTGTATTACAAATATTATTACTATTTACAAGGTTTCTATGAATCTTGTTTTTTTATTGTAAAAATCTTAGGAGGTGTTCTTTATAAAAGGAACTAATAAATCTGATGAACCAAGAATGAATGAGAAAATTAGGTCAAAACAGGTAAGAGTCGTTGGTGAAGAGGGAGAACAACTAGGTATCTTAGATACAAGTGAAGCCTTAGCTACAGCTCAAGAAAAAGGACTAGATCTAGTAATAATATCGCCTAATGCAGAACCGCCAGTATGTAAAATGATGGACTACGGGAAATTCAGATTTGAGAAATTGAAAAAAGATAAAGAAAACAAAAAGAAGCAAAAACAAATTGCTTTGAAAGAATTAAGAATCAAACCTCATATTGATGAACATGATATGAACACAAAAATTTCTCAAATAAAGAAATTTATTGAAAAAGAGCACAAAGTAAAAGTTAGTTTAAGACTATTAGGTAGAGAGAAAGCTCATGCTGACACAGCCATAAAAGTTTTAGATGAAATAGCTTCACACTTTGAAGAAATAGCTGTAATTGAGAAAAAATATGGTAGAGAGCAAGTACAGAAATTCATTATGCTATCACCAAAAGTAAAATAATTATATTAATAAGTGACATTAATTATAAGAAATTTAGAAAGCTAAAATGAGGAGGAAAGAAAATGCCAAAAATGAAAACACACAAAGGAACAAAGAAAAGAGTTAAAGTAACAGGAAGTGGAAAATTTGTTGTTAAACATTCTGGAAAAAGCCACATATTAACTAAAAAGTCTAACAAGAGAAAGAAAAGATTAGGTGAAGATATGGTAGTACCAGCAGGAGCAGCAAGAAAAATTTCAAGATTATTAGCAGGACAAGCAGGAAGATAACATAAAAATCAAAAGGAGGAAAAACAATGCCTAGAGTAAAAACGGGAATAGTAAGAAGAAAAAGACATAAGAAAGTTTTAAAGGAAGCTAAAGGATATAGAGGAGCTATTAGAACAAACTATAAGAAAGCTAATGAGGCCGTTAAGAAAGCAATGGCTTATGCTACGAAACATAGAAAATTAAAGAAAAGAAAAATGAGAGAATTATGGATAATCAGAATAAATGCAGCATCTAGATTAAATGGATTATCTTATTCAAGATTCATGAATGGATTAAGAAAAGCTGAAATTGAATTAGATAGAAAAGTTTTAGCAGATTTAGCATTAAATAATGCAGCAGAATTTGCAAAATTAGTTCAAATAGCTAAAGACGCAAAGTAGTAATTATATAATTGAGATATTCTTTTGAATATCTCTTTTTATTTATGGAAATCGAAAATACTTTTATAATCAAACTAAATAACAACAAAGTATTGTAAATTAAGGGTTTCAAATAAATAATTTTCATTGACACAAATATACAAACATGATACATTAGTATAGTAAATTAAATTGATTTTTTTAGGAGGAATTAATATGGCATACGTTATAGACAAAGAGGCTTGTATAGCTTGTGGAGCATGTGAAGGTGTTTGTCCAGTAGAAGCAATTTCAGAAGCAGAAGGAAAATACGTAATAGATGGATCTACATGTATCGATTGTGGAGCATGTGAAGGTGTTTGTCCAGTAGAAGCAATTTCTGCATAATATTTATAATAAGAATTATAAATTATTTGAAGGGAGCTTTGCTTCCTTTTTTTATGAAAGAATATAGGGTATAATTAAACAAAATATGGGTTTGAATAAAAAAATTGGATATGATATAATAATCGGTGGAGAAATATGAAATATGGCCAAGATATTTAATTTCTTAGAAGGAGGAAACAAATGAACAGTACATTATTAATAATAGGATATATAGCAGTAATGCTAGTAGCATTCACGCCAACAATATTATCACAAAGAAAACGTAAGAAACAACAACAAGAGTTAATAGAGGGTTTAGCTGCAGGAGATTTAGTTACTACAATCGGTGGACTACAAGGAACATTGGTTAAGATAAATGATGATTTAGGAACTGTAGAAATACAAGTTGATAAGGGAGTTAAACTTACTTATTTGAAATCTTCAATTGCCTCGAGCAAGAAAAAGTAGGTGAAATAATGAGAAAATTAATAGTATTACTAGCGATATTAATGATTAGTGTCATATCAATTTCAGAGACATTAGAAAAAATTATTTACAGAGATGGAACATACAATGCAACATTTAAAGAAAAAAAAGTAGTGAGTTATACAAAAAATTATGATAAAGGTCAATTAATACTAACCTTAGAATTTCAAAATTTAACTGTGAAAAAAGGAATTCCAGATGCTGTTAAAATAAATGATAATTACTTAGATAACATAACTATTACAGAAATTGCTGGAATAACAACAATGACTTTTTATATGAAAAGAGGAATAGATTATACACTTACCAATACTTCTGGAGAGGTCAAAGTTAATTTTAAAAAATCAAAAGTTCAAAAAAAGAAATACACAATAATCGTTGATGCAGGTCATGGTGGAAATGATTCGGGTGCAACAGGTAGTGGATTAAGAGAAAAAGATGTAGCACTAGATGTAGCACAAAAATTAGCAAGTAATCTTAAGCAAGATTATAATGTAATTATGACAAGATCTGACGATACATTTGTACCTTTAGGTAAGAGAGCAGAAATTGGGAATGATGCAAATGCAGATTTATTTATAAGTATACATCTAAATGCAGCATCAAGTACTTCTGCAAATGGATCAGAAGTGTTTTATTTTTCAAAAAAAGAATCAGCATATGCAGCAGAAGTTGCAAAATTTGAAAATAGTGTTGATAAGGGTTATGCCGATGTACCATTATCAGATTTTATAATAAATGATATTTTTTATAGAGTCAATCAACAAAAAAGTGCAATGTTAGCGACAGATATATTGGATAATATTGTTAATGAATTTGGATTAAGAAAAAGAGGTGTTTTTGGAGCAAATTTTGCAGTACTTAGAGGGAGTAATTCACCGTCAATACTGGTTGAAATAGGATTTGTTACAAATTCAGGAGATATGTCAACATATGGTACAGACTCAAGTAGAGTGAAATTAGCAAGTGAAATAGCACAAGGTGTAAGGAAACATTTTGAATAAGTAGAATAGTACAAAGGGGGAAATATGAAAAAAAATAGTGGATTTTTAAAACGAAACATATTTCTAATTTTATTAATATTATTAACGGTCTATACAGGCATTCTTTACTATTTAGATAACCAAAATAAAGTTGATGTCATAAAAGTAGAAGTTGATAAAAATAAAATTGTAAAAGATCAGAGCCAAACACAAGAAATAAATATATTTGTATATAACCCACAAACAAAAACTATTGATCCTAAAATGATTCAAGTTGAAAAACAAAGGAATTTTATTGAAGGGGATTATATGCAAGAGATTTTTAAACTTTCACCATTTATTACTAAAGGTATGGAATTTCAAAGTGCATATAAAATAGATGATAATGGTAAGAAGAAGGAAATTATCAAATTGAGTTCAGATTTTAAAAAATTGAGAGCAAACCCAGAATTATTTAATGGTTTTATTCAATCTGTAGCAGCAACAATTCAACAAAACGATGGAAGTATTGAAATTGTAGATGTTCAAATTGATGGAGAAGCTATTGTACAGTAATATATAGAATACGAGGGGTGTTATATGAATACAATAGTTACAAAGAAAGAAGAAATAAAAAAAATACTAAAAGAACACCTAGACGAAAAAAGGTACGAACATGTAAAGAGAGTTGTGAAAAAAGCAAGACAATTAGCGAAAATACATAATGCACCCATTGATAAAGTTGAGATGGGTGCTTATTTACATGATATAGCAAAATTTTTTGAAATAAGCCATATGTTACAAATAATAGGTGAAAAATATGAAGAGGTTACAGATATTGCCTATCAAACATCAGAGTTATTACATGGATTTGCTGGGGCTGAATACGTCAAAGAAAAACTTAAAATAACAGATGAAGAGATTTTAGACGCAATAAGGTATCACACAATAGGAAAGAAAAATATGGGATTAGTATCAAAAATAGTATATATTGCGGATGCAATAGAAGATAAAAGAAACTGGCCAGGAGTCGAACATGCTAGAGAACTTGCTGCTGAAGATTTAGACGAGGCAATAATTTATGAAATAGATATGAAAATGAAATATTTAATAACAAGACGTGCACTGATACATCCGAATACTTTAGAATTGAGAAATGATTTAATTCATAAAGATATGAACGAAAAAATATAGATATAAGACAAGAGGATAGAAATGGAAGAAATAAAAAATTTAAGAGAAATAAAGGAATTGACATATTTAAAACAATTATTGGAAGAGAGGGAACTTAATTCCAAAGATATTATGGTTATCTTAAATTGGTCATCAAAGAAAAGAAAAAAAAATAAAGAAATATTAGATGAATGGGAAAGAACGGGAGAAATATACTTAAAGAAAAATGGAAAATATACATTAGCAACAAAAATGGGGCTAATAAAAGGAGACATTTCAATAGCAAATGGTAAATTTGGATTTCTAGATATTCCAGGAGAAAAAAGTGTATTCATAGCTGGTCCTAACCTTAATACTGCAATGGACGGAGACACAGTATTAGTTAAAGTTACAAAGGAAAGTGTAAATTCTAAGAGTAGAGAAGGTGAAGTCCTCCAAATATTAACAAGAGGAAAAAGTATAGTAATTGGAGAATATCAACAAAATGATAATTTTGGTTTTGTTAGATCAAGAGATAACTACAAAGATATATACATTTCAAGAAAAAAGAAAAAGAATGCTAAAGATGGTGATTTAGTTGCTGTAAAACTTTACTTTTGGGGCGATAGCGAAAGGAAACCCGAAGGTGAAATAATAAGCGTACTTGGTGATTCTGAAGATACTAGTGCATTAATAAAAGCATTACTTATTAATTCTGGAATAACAGAAGAATTTTCTCAAGAAGTTACTGAAGAAGTAGGTAAAATTAGTGAAAATATACAAGCTGAAATTGCTAATAGAAAAGATTTAAGAGATTTAGATATAATAACAATAGATGGAGAAGATGCAAAAGATCTAGATGATGCTGTTTATGTAGAGAAAAATGAAAACGGATATAAATTACTAGTTAGTATTGCGGATGTTTCATTCTATGTAAAAGAAGGAACAGAATTAAATAAAGAGGCTATTAAAAGAGGAAATTCAATATACTTAGTAGATAGAGTTATACCAATGCTACCAAGAAAATTATCGAATAATCTGTGTTCACTAAATCCAAATGAAGACAAACTTACATTTACAGTGGAAATGCATTTTGATGATAAAGGGAAATTAATAAAGAATGATTTTTATAGATCTGTAATTAAGTCAAAATATAGAATGACATATACAAATGTTAATAGAATTATTGATAAAGAAGATGAAGTTATAAATGAATACAAACCAATAGTTAAAATGGTAAATGAGATGTTAGAGTTATCTAAGATTTTAAGAGATGCTAAAAAAAGACGTGGAAGTATTGATTTTGAATTGCCAGAAACTAAAGCAGTACTAGGTGAGGATAAGAAAATAGCAGATATAGTTTTAAGAAAAAGAGGAGAAGCAGAACGTCTTATAGAGGATTTCATGGTAGTGACGAATGAAACTGTTGCAGAGAAATTATTTTGGGAAGAAATACCTACAATTTATAGAGTTCATGAAGACCCAGACAAAGCAAAAATGCTAACGTTGAATGAGACATTAATAAAATTTGGATACTCACTTACAAATATAGATGAGATGCATCCAGGGAAATTCCAAGCAATAATTGACAAAACTATAAATTTACCAGAAGGATATTTAATACATAAACTTATATTAAGAGCAATGCAGAGAGCTAGATATTCAAATAAGAATTTAGGACATTTTGGATTGGCATCAAAATATTATTTACATTTCACATCTCCAATAAGAAGATATTCTGATTTAATTGTACATAGAATGTTAGCTAAATCAATAGAAAAATTCATAAAGGATAAAGAAAAAGATAAGTATATGGCAGCATTTGATGTAATATCTACATCGATTTCAAAAACAGAGAGAGTTGCAGATAAATTAGAAGAAGATAGTAAAAAAATAAAACTAGTTGAATATATGAAAGATAAAATTGGTGAAGTTTTTGTAGCTAGAATAAGTGGAATGAATAAAAATAAAATTTTCATGGAATTGGAAAATCATGTTGAAGTAGTCTACAATGTCAATGTTGAAAAAGATGACTTTACTTATGATGAAGAAAATTTCAAAATAACAGATACTAAAACTGGTGAAAGTTATACGATGGGAAATGCAATAAATGTATTTGTAACAAATGCATCTTATGATAAACTAGATATAGAAGTAATACCTTATAAAGAGTCGAGGGAAGTGATAGAAAATGATGCTAGCACGGAACAAAAAAGCATTTCATGATTATTTTATTGAAGAAAAATATGAATCTGGAATAGAATTAATTGGAACAGAAGTTAAATCTATAAAAGCAGGAAAAGTTAGTATAAAGGAAAGCTTTGTTAGAATAATAAAAAATGAAGTTTTTATTATGAATATGAATGTAACTCCGTATGAGTTTGGAAATATAAATAATAAACCTGAAACTCGAGTCAGAAAATTACTCTTAAATAAAAAAGAAATAGAGAAATTACATTCGAAAATTAAAGAGCAAGGTTATGCAATAGTACCGATTTCTATTTACACAAAAAATAGATTAGTAAAAATGGAAATTGCTCTAGCAAAAGGTAAGAAAAATTATGATAAAAGAGAGACTTTGAAAAAGAAAGATCAGGAAAGAGAAATACAAAAAGTACAGAAAAATTTCAGATAATTACATATTTAAAGAGTGCTAAACAAATTAAAATTTGTCTGGCATTTTTTTTTAACAATTTATGTTATAATAAAGTAGAGAATTATAAGAAAATAAGGGAAGAGGAAATAAAAATTATGAATTTAAATAGAAATGAAAAACATTCTTTTGAAATAGCAATAATAGGTGGAGGAGCGTCTGGCTTTATTACTGCAATTACTGCAAAAAGACGAGGGAAAAGTGTTGTAATTTTAGAAAAAAAAGATAGAGTGTTGAAGAAAGTTCTAACAACAGGGAATGGGCGTTGTAATTATACAAATGTTACCGCAAATATAAAAAATTATTATGGACAAAATATAGAAAAAGTAGAGCATATTTTAAATAGTTTTACACCTGATGATACTATCAAATTTTTTCAAGAAATAGGAATAGAACCGAAGTTTAGAGATAAAGGGAAAGCATATCCTATGAGTGATCAAGCATCATCAGTAGTTGATGCGTTACGGTTTGAAGCAGAAAAATTAGGAGTTGAAATAGTAACTAGTTTTGATGTTAGAGACTTTAAAAAAGAAGGAGATAAATTTGCAATTACATCAACTGATGGGCAAAAATATACAGCAAAAAAAATAGTTATGTCTACTGGTGGGAAATCATATCCTGAATTAGGATCAGATGGAAAAGGATTTGAAATAGTGAAAAAACTAGGGCACAAAGTAACAGAGTTAAAACCCGCACTTGTACAACTCAAGACAGATAAAGAAGCTGTTAAAGGAATGCAAGGTGTAAAAGTTGATACGAAAATAGATGCACTTTATAAAAATAAAATAGTTGCGCAAGAAGAAGGAGAATTATTATTTACAGATTATGGGATATCAGGAAATGCAATTTTTTACATATCGTATATAACTGCACTACATGATGATTTAGTATTTAGCGTAGATTTTATGCCAATGTATGATTATGATGTATTACTTAAAATGCTGGAACAACGAAAGTCTAATCTAAATTATATGACAATGGAAAATTTCTTGAA
>JAGOYM010000006.1 GCA_018059165.1 Leptotrichiaceae bacterium
GAATTGGTGCAATGCAATTAAAATCAGAATTCGTCAAAAAGCTTTCTTAAAAAGAACTGAAAAAGGAGAAAATTGTGGATATCAAAAATGAAGTAGAAAGACAATACAATATTTTAAAGCGTGGTTGCGAAGAAATAATAAACGAAGTAGAATTTAAACAAAAATTAGAAAAATCAATTAAGAATAATAAACCATTGAAAATAAAATTAGGTATAGATCCAACAGGATCAGATTTACATATTGGTCATGCTGTTCCACTTAGAAAGTTGAAGCAATTTCAAGACTTGGGTCATACAGTACAATTCTTGATAGGAACATTTACAGCAAGAATAGGTGATCCAACAGGAAAGTCAGAAACAAGAAAAATGTTATCAAATGATGCAGTTCAAGAAAATATAAAAACATATATAGATCAATTAGGGATTATTCTTGATTTAGAGAAAACAGAAATAAAATATAATGGAGATTGGCTAGAAAAGTTATCACTTGAAGAAGTATTGAATCTATTGTCACAGTTTACAGTTTCTCAAATGGTTTCAAGAGAAGATTTTTCTAAAAGATTAGCAGAGAATAAGCCAGTTTCACTTATTGAGTTTATGTACCCAATTATGCAAGGTTATGATTCAGTAGCTCTTGAATGTGATGTAGAGTTAGGTGCAACAGAACAAAAGTTTAATATTTTAAGAGGCAGAGATTTACAAAAAGCATATGGTCAAGAACAACAAATATGTTTGTTAATGCCAATATTAGAAGGATTAGACGGTGTTGAAAAAATGAGTAAGTCACTAAACAATTACATAGGAATAACAGAAACTCCCAATGATATGTTTGGAAAAGTCATGTCTATTTCAGATGAGCTAATGTTCAGATATTATGAAATAATAACAGAAATACCACTTGAAGAAATTGAGAAAATGAAAGAGGATGTTGCAAATGGAATATTGCACCCTATGGAAGCTAAGAAAAATCTTGGAAGAGAACTTGTTACAATATATCATGGATTAGAAGAAGGGATAAAAGCAAAAGAATGGTTTGAAAATGTGTTTAGTAAGAAAAACCTTGATGTTAATTTACCAGAGGTAGAAATTGCAGGAAAAGAAGAAGGAATAATAGAGTTACTAGTAAATACGTTGAAGTTTACAAATACTACAAGTGAGGCAAGAAGACTTATAGAACAGGGAGGGTTTAAGATAAATGACGAAGCAATAAAAGACGTTAAGTCATCAATTAAGCTTGAATCTGGAATGATAATAAGAGCAGGGAAGAAGAAAATTGTTAAAGTTAAGTAGAAAAAAATCAAGGCGGCAAAAGTCTTGATTTTATTTTTAATTAGTAATAAATAATAAAGATAAAAAGGAGACAAAATGAAAGATTATAAATATTTTTTAAGAGAAAGTTTTGAATACCCAATGCTTCAAAATGATAGTAAATTGAAAGAGAGAGCCTCGTCACCACTTGAACTATTCTTTGATTTAATGCTTGTAGCAATTTTTGGAGTAGTAGCACATCAATTTTATCATATTACAATGATAGGATTATTATTAGCATTTTCATTATTCTTTGCAACATTTTTTGTATGGATTAATATAAATATGTTTATGATGAGATTTTATAGTGCGTCATATCTTATACGAATAGGACTAATGAGCACGATGCTTCCACTATTTATGATTGCAAGTGTTGAAGATATTTCAAGTCCTGAAGGTATTCGTGTAATAAGTATAGGATTATTTTTTTCTAGAATTATATTAATTATTCTGTGGTATATTGTAGCGCTAAAAAATCCAAAAGTAACTAATGAGACTTTTAAAAAAGTAGTTAAGATTGATATAGTAGGTTATATAATTGGAGCTATTGTTGGTGGAATTCCATTCTTCGCACCAAATGAGTATGTTCTAATTGTTGCGATTCTATTGGGGTCTGTTGCAGAAATTGGATACGATCAAATAATGTATAGATCTGTTTCGATAAGAGAATCAGAAGGTATGCCACTTCTAGATGTAGATTTGTTAAATGAACGTATTCTTCTGTTTATAATTTTAATATTTGGTGAAGGAGTTCTATCATCATTTTCGATATTTAGTGAGCATAGCACAAATAATACAGAACATATATTTTTAGGAATAGTTGTATTTATTAGTGTGTTCTTATTCTACTTACGCGTATATGAAGAATGGGTAATGAGAAAATTTATATCAAAAATGGAGACAGCACAAATAACGCGTGTAATGCTTATAGCATTTTTACAACTAAGTCTATACTCGATTTTGAATGCAATTTTAGTTCAAAAAGGGTTTGTTGATATTTCATTTAGAGTAGTTCTTTCTATAGTGTTGATGGTAATTTCTGGGGGCCATCATAGTGCTGATTTGCAAGAATTGAAATCTACTAAAACATCAGATGAAGAAAAAAAGTTTGCTCGAGTAGATATTGTAACGCTTTATCCAATGTATATTTTAAGTATTCTAGTGTTGTTCATATCTAACAAAATAATAATTATTTTGATTGTTTTTACATATTTTCTAATACACATTATACCGGTTCCATATCGTTATAAGCTATTTAAAACAAGAGTTGAGTAGGTATTCATAAATCTTTACTTTTTTAAGTATGATTGGTATAATAAATAGAACGATAATAAGAAATTTTAAGAAAGAAAAGGGATTAGGGATGGAAAAAAATTATGATGTTTTGGAGTTCTATAAAATAATAAATAACTTAATAGACTTAGCAAGACTAGAAATAACTAAAGATAAATTTATTGATACAAATATACTAAAATCAAAATCAGAACTTGACAAAGAAATGATATTAATGCAAGAATTTATAGATTACTATAAATATGATGATGGGTTGGATATTGTTAATATAAGTAATATACAAAGACATATCAATTCTATTGGCCTTATTGGATCTTATTTAAGTTCTGAAGAATTAGTTGATTTAAAGAAGAATCTTGTTACATATAGAATATCAAGAAGTAGAACAAAGAATGTTAGGGATAAATATAAAGCTTCGTGGCTTTTATTCTCTGATGTTGATGACTTAAAAGATATAGAAAAATATATTGAAGATGTAGCAAATGATGATGGAACGCTAAAAGATGATGCATCTATCGGATTAAGAGAAATAAGACGTCAGAAGTATAATATTAATGGCAATATTAAAGAAAAATTTGATGATATAATGTCTAATAAAGATTTATCAAAAGCGGTTCAAGAAAAACTTGTAACAACAAGGAATGAGAGATTTGTAATTCCTATTAAAACAGAGTTTAAGGCTCTTATTAAGGGAATAGAACACGATAGATCAGCAACAGGAAGTACTGTTTATATTGAGCCATTAAATGTGGTCTCATTAAATAACAAACTTAGAGAGTATGAAGCTAGAGAACGTGAAGAAATAAGAAAAATATTACTTAGAGTTACCGAATTAGTTAAGACAAAAAAAGATGAAATTATACAAATAAAAGAAATAATAGAAAGACTGGATCATCTTAATGCAAAGACATTGTATTCGTTAGAAAATGATTGTATAGTTCCCAAAATAATAAATAAAGAATATTTGAAGTTAGTTGAAGCACGTCATCCTTTAATACCAAAGGATGAAGTAGTACCTATAAATTTTGAACTAGGAAGCAATGAAAAGATAATGTTAATAACAGGGCCTAATACAGGAGGGAAAACTGTAACTTTAAAAGTCGCAGGACTATTAACATTAATGGCGCTGTCTGGAATACCAATTCCAGTGAATGAAAAAACTGAGATAGGTTTTTTTGACAATGTACTTGCTGATATTGGCGATGAACAAAGTATAGAGCAGAATTTATCATCATTTTCGGGACATGTGAAGAGCATTAAAGAAATAGTGGAAAAAGCTAATTCAAGATCATTGGTATTAATGGATGAATTAGGGAGTGGAACAGATCCTATGGAAGGATCTGCATTTGCTATGGCAATAATAGATTATTTAAAAGAAAAACATATTATGTCAATAATAACAACACATTACAGTGAAGTAAAGGCACATGCATTTAATACAACAGGAATAAAGAGTGCATCAATGGAATTTAATGTGGAGACATTATCACCTACATATAGATTGTTGGAAGGCATACCAGGAGAGAGTAATGCTCTGATAATAGCATCTAAATATGGGATGCCTGATGATATAATAAGAAATGCAAAAAGTTATATTAGTGAGGATAACCAAAAAGTAGAACAGATGATACAATCTATAAAAGAGAAAAATGATGAATTAGAAATATTAAAAGTAGAATTAGAAAAATCGACATCAAATCTTGAAGTACAAAGAAAATCATATGAACAAAAATTGATAGAAGTAGAAAATGAAAAGAATGATGTCATAAAAAAAGCATATGAAGAGGCGGAAAATTATTTAAAAGAAATGCAATCTAAAGCTAAAAATCTTATTGATAGAATAAGTCAAGATGAAGTAAAAAAAGAAGAAGCAAAAGATGCGCAAAAATCGTTAAATATGCTAAGAGAATCATTTAATGTTGACAAAAAACAAAATGTTAAAGAAAAGAAAATAGTTACATCAGATGTTAACTTTGAAGAAGGCGAAGAGGTACTAGTTAAGACACTAAATCAAAATGGTAAAGTACTTAGAATAATACCTGAAAGTAACAGTGTTCAAGTTCAAGCAGGAATTTTAAAGTTAGTTGTTTCAATGAATGATGTTGTAAAAATAATGAAAAAACCTAAAAAGAAATATGGAAACTTTGCATCAGTTAAATCAACACAAGTTAGAGGAGAAGTTGATTTACGTGGTATGATGGGTGATGAAGCAATTGCAACATTAGAGACATATTTAGATAGAGCAATGTTAACAGGCTACAACGAAGTTTATATAATTCATGGAAAAGGAACAATGGTACTTAGAAAAAGAGTTCAAGAGTTTCTAAAAGCATCGAAATATATTAAAGAATATAAGGATGCAAACCAAAATGAAGGTGGAATAGGCTGTACGGTAGCTACGTTAAAGTAACAGAAAGTAATAAAATAGGAAAAGAAAAGAGTATGGATATGAATAAGATCAAATATTATTTTATAGTTACTGCTTCAGGAGTAGGGAAACGGATGGGACTACCGTATCCTAAACAATTCCATGAAATATTAGGAAGACCTATTTTTATAAAAACATTAGAAGAGATAAGTAAGTCAAAGTTTATTGATAAAGTAATTATAACTACAAATAAAGAGAATATTGATACAGTAAAACAACACATTGATAAATACAACATAAATCTAGAAATAGATGTGATAGAAGGTGGCAGTGAACGTCAATATTCAGTGTATAATGCAATAAAATTTATAAATGATAGAAATGCAATTATTGGTGTTCAAGACGCAGTTAGACCAAATATTAAAGCGAATTATATTGATGATACATATAATCAGTTACTTGAAAATAAAGATATAGATGGATTTGTTGTTGGTGTTCCATCAAAAGATACAATAAAAATAATTGATGAACACGGCTTTATAACAAGTACACCGAAGCGAGAATATATTTTCAATGCGCATACTCCGCAAGTATTTAATTCGGAAATATTGATAAAAGCGTATGAAATGGCAGACAAGGATAACTTTCTTGGGACAGACGATGCATCTCTTGTAGAAAGAATAAATGGAAAAATCAAGATATATGTTGGAGAATATGATAATATAAAAGTAACGACAATTGATGATTTAAAGTTTTTTGAATGATTAAATATGAATAATGTGAAATAATAAAAGAGAAGAGGTAATCTAGTGAGAATATATAATACATTAACAAATTCTATCGAGGAATTGAAAACAATAGAGGAAAAGAAACTTAAATTGTATGTTTGTGGACCTACAGTATACAACTACATCCATATAGGAAATGTTAGACCACTTGTAGTATTTGATATTCTAGCAAGATATTTTGAATATAAAGATTTTGAAGTTAATTATGTTCAGAATTTTACAGATATAGATGATAAAATAATAAAAAGAGCAAATGAAGAAGGAATAACCGAAGAAGAAGTTACAAAGAAATATATTGAAGCATTTCATGAGGATACAAGTAAACTAAATTTGCTTAAAAATATTAATAGGCCAAAAGTTACAGAAAATATACCTGAAATAATAGATATTATACAAAAACTTATAGACAAAGGATACGCATATTCAATAAATGGAGATGTCTTTTTCGATGTTCTAAAATATGAAAAATATGGTCAATTATCGAATCAAAAACTTGATGAACTTGAGTTGGGATCAAGAGTAGAAATAATGGAAGCAAAAAAAAATCCGATGGATTTTGCATTGTGGAAAAATAAGAAAGAGGGAGAGCCTTATTGGGAGTCACCTTGGGGAAATGGTAGACCAGGTTGGCACATTGAATGTAGTGCAATGGCACATAAATATTTAGGAGAATCATTTGATATACATGGTGGTGGACAAGATTTGATATTCCCACATCATGAGAATGAAATTGCTCAAAGTAGATGCGCTTATAATGGAGAGTTCGCAAAATATTGGATGCATAATGGTTATGTTCAATTGAATGGCGAAAAAATGTCGAAATCAACAGGGAACTTTTTTCTGCTTAGAGAAATAGAAGAAAAGTTTAGTGGTGCAGTAATAAGATTATTTATAGCATCAAACCATTATAGAAAACCAATGAATTTCTCATTTGAAGAGATGGAAAATACTAAAAAAACATTGGAAAATATTACTAATTCAATGCTAAGAATATCATCTAATCAAGCAGAACAGGAAATTGTTACAGATCATGAATTTATTGATATGATCACGAAATTTGATGAAAAATTCGAGTACGCAATGGAAGATGACTTGAACACGCCAATGGCATTAGCTACAATATTTGATCAAATAAGAGAAACGAATAAATATATTGATAATAATGGTAAATCGTTAGGTGTTAAGGCATCGTACACATCTCTAAAGAAAAAGTTAATAGATGTAATTGGAATAGAAATAGAATATGATAATAAAGGTGCTACAAATGATTTAACAGAAAAGCTTATAGAATTATTATTGAATTTAAGAAAAGAAGCAAGAGAAACCAAAAATTTCCCTTTATCTGATAAAATACGAGATGAGCTAAAGGCAATAGGAATAGAGATAAAAGACAATAAAGATGGAACTACAACAACATCATATTAGAAAAAGAGGAGAAAAAATGTTTAAATTATTAGATTTCTTTAGAGTGCACAAAAGTTTAGCTATAGATTTAGGAACAGCGAATATACTTATTTACGATAAACAAAAAAAGAAAATTGTTTTAAATGAACCATCAGTTGTTGCAAAAGATAAAAAAACTGGAAAAGTAATTGCTGTAGGTTCGGAAGCAAGAGAAATGTTAGGGAAAACACCAGATAGCATAGTTGCAATAAAACCATTAAAAGATGGAGTTATAGCAGATATAGATTCTACAAGACAAATGATAGATCATTTTTTGAAAAAAATATATGGGAACTCATTATTTAAACCAGAAATTATGATGTGTATGCCATTAGAGATAACTTCTGTTGAAAGAAAAGCATTATTTGACTCTGTAACAGGCGCAAAAAGAATCTATATAATTGAGGAAGGAAGAGCTGCAATTATTGGGTCAGGAGTAGATATATCACGTCCTGAAGGTAATATGGTCGTAGATATAGGTGGAGGATCAACAGATATAGCAATTCTATCACTAGATGAAGTAATTTCTAGCAAATCAATAAAAGTTGCAGGAAACAAATTTGATGATGATATAGTAAAATACGTAAGAAATAACTACAATTTACTAATTGGAGACAGAACAGCAGAGAAAATAAAGAAAGAATTGGCAACAGCACTCCCAGTGGAAGAAGAAGAAATTATGAATGTTAAAGGTAGAAATCTTGAAAATGGGATACCAAAAATAGTACAGATTAATTCTAATCAAGTATTAGAAGCAATCCAAGATTCACTTTATGAAATAATAACATCTACAAAAGAGGTTTTGGAAAAATGTCCTCCTGAATTAGCAGCAGATATATTAGATAATGGAATAATAATAACAGGTGGTGGATCGCTTATAAAGAACTTTGCGACACTTTTAGAAAAAGAAGTTAGAATAAAAGTAATTCTTTCAGAAGAACCACTTAACTCAGTAGTTCTAGGTGGAGGAAAAGCATTCGATAGCAAAAATCTACTAAAAACACTACAAGTGAGAGAATATTAGTATTTAAATTGGATATAGAAGGAAATGAGATGGAAAAAGAACGAATAATTGATATATTAGAGAAAGAATCTGAGTTTGAGAAGGTAAGTGCTACTTACCTTTTTTATGGTGACAAAAGAGTGGATCTAATTTATTATGCAAAAGAGTTCTGTAAACTTATATTACTTAAGAATAAGCAATCGACTGAAGATGAAGAGTATATTATGAGACAAATTAATGATGAAAGTCATCCAGATATTGAAATCATAAATAAAGATAACTCTGGAATCAAGATAGATAAAGTGAGAGAAATTATTTATTCAGCAATTGAATCACCATATAACTCTTCAAAAAAAATATTTATTATAAATGGTGTGGAAGGCTTAAGAAAAGAGTCAGCAAATGCATTTTTGAAAATAATAGAAGAGCCACCAAAAGATATTTATTTTATTTTATTAACTAGAACATTAAACATTCTTCCTACAATAAAATCAAGAGCAATAAAATTTTATATACCTGCACAAACACCAGTTTCATTGAATGTTGAGAAAGAAACATATGATTTTTTTGATGGTAATACTGAAAAGATAGAAAAATGGAAAAAAAGTAATGTAAATATTAATGACAAAAAGAATGTTAAATTCAAAGAAACATTAGATATAATTAGGAAATATGACTATATGGAGAAGTTAGTAGATTTATTTAAAAAAATAAATAGCAGTGACCAATCTGTGTCAATTGAAAAAACAGAATTAAAAGAATTGAAAGAATTGTTGAAAAATATTTCGAGCTTTCATGAGGTAGAATTTCTAAGTAGCTATGATAAGCTAAAACAAAAAGATTTTACATATGAAAAACTAAAAGAGTTAGAGGAATTCATTGATACAAATGAAATACGTTTCTATTCTGATTTTATTAATGCACAAGATTTCATAATTAGAAAAATATCAGTAATGAGTGTAGAAGAGTATTATGAATTATTATACGAAATAGATACAATATATAAACAAAAGAAAGATAAATTACTAGATTTACTATCGAAAATAACAGTTAAAGTGACGAAGCAAATCGATGAAACAAGATTAATGAAATTGATTTCTATAAAGAATAGTCTAAGAAGTAATGTAAACCCTAGAAGTGTTGTTTTTAACTTTTTTGAAGTATTAAGAAATTAAATCAATTCTGAAAAGAAGATATATATTATAAATTATTTATGAATAGAGTTGATATTTTCTAGTAAATACTGTATACTAGTTGAGTACTAAATAGTAGTGGTCGCATAGCTCAGTTGGGAGAGCACCTGCCTTACAAGCAGGGGGTCATTGGTTCGAGCCCAATTGTGACCACCATTTTTATGGAGGTGTAGCTCAGTTGGTTAGAGTGCTTGCCTGTCACGCAAGATGTCGCGAGTTCGAGTCTCGTCACTTCCGCCATAAATATGCCTCGATAGCTCAGTCGGTAGAGCAAGGGACTGAAAATCCCTGTGTCCGTGGTTCGATTCCGCGTCGAGGCACCACTTTTTAAAAATAAGGCGACATGATCGAGTGGCTTAGGTAGAGGTCTGCAACACCTTGTACACCGGTTCGAATCCGGTTGTCGCCTCCACTAAAATACAAAAGACATGCATATATAAGAGAACTGTTAACGATCATAGATGTTGACAGTTTTTATTTTATGATTTATTAAGATAATGAAATTAGTTTAAGAATATGGTAAAATATGGACGAAAAGATGTAGAAGAGGTGAGATCAAATATGGGGAAACTTATTATTATTGAAGGAACAGACGGTAGCGGAAAACAAACACAAACAGAATTATTGTATGAGAAGCTATTTTCACAAGGTAAAAAAGTAAAAAAAATTACATTCCCTAATTATGAAAGTCCAGCATCAGAGCCTGTAAAGATGTATTTGGCAGGTGAATTTGGAACAGATGCAACGAGTGTTAATGTATTTGCATCATCTACATTCTATGCAGTTGATAGATATGCTTCATATAAGAAAGACTGGGAGCTTTTTTACAAGGATAATGGAATTGTAATAAGTGATAGATATACTACATCTAATATGGTTCACCAAGCATCAAAAATAGAAAATGAAAAAGAAAAAGAAGAGTACTTGGAATGGTTGACAGATCTTGAATGGAATAAGATTGCAATTCCAAAACCTGATTTGGTTGTATTTCTAGATGTACCATTTGAATTCTCACAAGAACTAATGAGAAATAGAGAAAATAAAATAACAGGTGAATCTAAAAAAGATATTCATGAAAGAGATAAGGGCTACATGAAGAAATCATATATAAATGCGAAAGAGTTAGCAGAAAAATATGGATGGAAAGTCATTTCATGCATTGAAAATGGCGAACTTAAAAGTATAGATAAAATCAATAATGAAATATTGTTGGAAGTAGAAAAAATAATATAAAGAGGTGTGGATATGATAAATGCACTAAAAGGGATGAAAGATAGATATTCAGATGAAATAAAAAAATATGATTATATAATACAAAAAGCAGAAGAAACATTTAAAAAATATGGATTTAATAAGATAATCACACCGATATTAGAAGAGACAGAATTATTCAAAAGAGGTGTAGGAGACGAAACAGATGTTGTTTCTAAGGAAATGTACACATTTATAGATAAAGGTGAGCGAAATGTAACACTAAGACCAGAAGGGACTGCGTCAGCTGTAAGAGCATATTTGGAAGCGGGGCTACATAAGTCTGATCCAATTGTTAAATGGTACTACTACGGGCCTATGTATCGATATGAGGCGCCTCAAAAAGGAAGAATGAGAGAGTTCCACCAAATTGGGACAGAAGTGTTCGGGATTAGAAGTCCTTATTTGGATGCAGAGATAATAAAAATGGGTGTTGATTTTTTAAAGAGTGTTGGAATAGAAGAGACATTTGTAGAGATAAATAGCTTAGGTAACATAGAGTCAAGAACAAAATATATAGTAGAGTTGAAAAAATTTATCGAGTCTAGAATTGATAAACTTTGTGATAACTGTAAAAATAGATATGAAAAAAATCCATTGAGAGCACTTGATTGCAAAAATAAATCATGCCAAGAACAATATAAAGAAGCACCAGTACTTTATGATTTTCTTGATACAGAAAGCAAAGAATATTACGAGAACGTAAAGAAATACTTGGATATCTTAAATGTTAAATATAAAGAAAATTATAGACTTGTAAGAGGACTTGATTACTATTCAGATACAGTGTTTGAAATAAAATCTGATAAATTGGGAGCTCAATCAACAGTTCTAGCAGGTGGACGATATGATAGACTATTAAACATACTTGGGGATATTGACATGCCTGGTATTGGATTCGCAGCAGGAGTTGATAGAATAGCACTTATATTAGATGAGAATCAAATAAAAGAAAATGACGAGAGAGTTTACTTTATTTACTTTGATGAAACTAAAGAATATGCAATGAAAGCTATCAATTCATTACGTGAAAATGGTATAAGGATTGACTTTGATTACAATGCTAAAAGTTTTCCTACACAGATGAAAAAAGCAAATAGGATAAATGCAAAATATATATTAATTGCAGGAACAGATGAAATGGAACAGAATAAAATAACTATAAAGAATTTTGAAACTGGAAAACAAGAATTATTGGATTTACAAGAGATTACAGAAATAATTGTTAATAAGAATATTTAATATGAGGAGAAGACATGTATAGAACGCATAAGCTAAATGAGCTAAGACTTGAAAATGTTAATGAAAGTGTTACTTTATCAGGATGGGTTTCGAAAGTAAGAGATTTAGGACATTTTATATTTATTGATTTAAGAGATAGATATGGAATAACTCAAATACTTGTAAATGAAGAAGTTTCTGGAGTGGAACTATTTGAGGAAGCAAAAAAATTAAAAAATGAATTTGTAATAAAAGTGGAAGGTAAAGTACTTGAAAGAGCAAGCAAAAATTCTAATATTCCTACTGGAGAGATTGAGATTTCTGCATTATCAATAGAAGTATTGAGTAAATCTAAACAATTACCATTTGAAGTAACAGAAGAAGGAAACTTGAATGAAAATATAAGACTTACTTACAGATATTTGGACATGAGAAGACAAAGAATGTTAAATAATATAGTTAAGAGAAATGACATGATATTTTCAGCTAGAAACTACATGAATAGTAAAGGATTCTTAGATATAGACACGCCTATACTAGCAAAAGCAACACCTGAAGGTGCGAGAGATTTTATAGTTCCTAGTAGATTACACAAAGGAGAATTCTATGCATTGCCTCAATCACCTCAATTATTCAAGCAAACGCTTATGATATCTGGAATGGATAAATATTATCAATTTGCAAAATGTTTCAGAGATGAAGATTTACGTGCAGATAGACAGTTAGAGTTCACACAATTAGATATAGAAATGTCATTTGTTACTCAAGAAGATTTACTTGTAGAGATGGAACAACTTACAAAAACAGTATTTACTGATGTTACAGGAATAACAGTAAATGAAAAATTCCCAAGAATAACATATGATTATGCGATGGAAAATTATGGTTCTGATAAGCCAGATATTCGTTTCGAGATGAAGTTAATTGACTTAGCAGCAGAAGTTAAAGAATGCGGATTTTCTGTATTTGAAAGCGCAATTGAAAGTGGTGGGTTAGTTAAAGCAATAGTAGCTCCTAACAAAAACGAAAAATTTTCAAGAAAATATATTAAAGACTTAGAAGATTATGCAAAAACATACTTTAAAGCAAAAGGATTAGCATATATTAAAATGGATGCTAATGGAGAAATAAACTCACCTATAACAAAGTTTTTCAGCGAAGAAGTACTTGCTACAATAATTGCTAAACTTAATCTACAGCCAAATGAAGTAGCACTTATATTAGCAGATAAATCAAAAGTTGTATATGATGGACTAGGAGCACTTAGATTGAAACTAGGTGAAGAGCTAGAAATGATTAACAAAGATGACTATAAATTTTTATGGGTAATTGATTTCCCAATGTTTGAATGGAGCGAAGAGGAAGAGAGATACAAAGCACAACATCACCCATTTACAGCAATTAAAGACGAAGACATTAAATATTTAGAGTCGAATGAACTAGAAAAAATAAAGACAATATCACATGATATAGTTCTTAATGGATTTGAAATTGGTGGAGGAAGTATCAGAATTCATGATACTGAATTGCAAGAGAAAGTATTTGAAAAATTAGGGCTTGAAAAAGAAGAACTAGAAGATAAATTTGGATTCTTCTTGGAAGCACTTAGATATGGTGTGCCACCACATGGTGGAATGGCTTATGGTATTGATAGATGGCTTATGGTTATGCTTAAAGAATCATCAATAAAAGAAGTTATACCATTTCCTAAGACAAATAAAGGTCAAGATCTTATGATGGATGCACCTGCGAGTGTAGACGTAAAAGTACTTGAAGAGGATTTAAAAATAAAAGTAATAAATGAAGAAAAAAATTAGACTTTATGATATAATTCAATAGTTGATCTGGTCTATACGACATTAACATACAAATTTTTGGGCTTTACTCGTTCATAATGGGGGCTAATCTTTATAAAGTGAAGCAGGGTTATCACGGCGGTTGTTACAACTTTGCACGGATTCTGTACATTTTATAAATATGCTTACCACCTGTAAGAATACAGGCGACCAAAAATTTCGTTAAATCGGTAGATTGGATCTTTTTTTATTGCTGTTAAGCATTTAGAAAACATATGATAAAAATATAAAAGTTAAATTTTACAAATCTTCATTTTTATGATAATATTCATTTATGTGAATATAAATCAAAGAGAACTAAAAATACTAGGAGGAAATATGAAATTTGAAACAAAATCTATACATGGGATACAAAAATATGACAAAGAATCAGGTGGAATAGGGACGCCGATCAATTTATCATCAACATTTCAAATATTTGAATTTGGAAAAGAGCAAGAATTTGAGTACAGTAGAGTTAGTAATCCAACAAGAAGTGAGCTTGAAAAATTAATAGCAAAACTTGAAAATGGAAAAAAAGGATATGCATTCTCATCTGGAATGGCAGCTATCAATGCAGTATTTGCAATGTTCAAAGCAGGAGATCACATAGTAACATGCGATGATATTTATGGAGGTACATACAGACTTATAACGGAAGTATTTCAGAATTTTGGAATCGAGTTTACATTTGTTGATGCGACAGATCTTAATGCTGTTAAGAGTGCAATAAAGGAAAATACAAAAGCAATATTTATTGAAACACCGTCAAATCCATTGTTAGCAGTTACAGATATTAGAGGAATAGCTACAATAGCAAAAGAGAACAATCTAATTTCTATAATTGATAATACATTTATGACACCATATTTACAAAGACCACTTGATTTAGGAATGGATATAACATTACATAGTGCAACAAAATTTCTAGGCGGACATAGTGATATAATAGCAGGATTAGTAGTTGCTAGCGATGATGAGATAATCAAAAAATTAACATTAATACAAAAATCAACAGGAACAATGCTAGCTCCATTTGATAGCTGGTTATTAATAAGAAGTATTAAGACATTGAAAATAAGAGTTGATTATTCACAAAGCAGCACATTGAAAATAATAGATTATTTAAGATCGCACCCATTAGTTGATAAGATTTATTATCCAACAGAATCAGATAATAAAGGAAAAGCAATACACGAAAGTCAATGTGATGGCCCAGGAGCGATATTCTCATTCACGGTTAAGTCGTATGATATAGTTGATAGATTTTTTAAAAAGATTGAATTAGGAGCATTTGCAGTAAGTTTAGGAGGGGTTGAGACGTTAGTTTCACATCCATATACAATGTCACATTCTGGAATGCCAGGACCCGAAAAAGATAAAAGAGGAATAACTCAAACAATGATAAGAGTATCAATTGGATTGGAAGATCCGGAAGACTTGATTGAAGATTTCAAACAAGCATTAGGAGAATAAAAACAAATATATTGGAGGAAATATTATGAAAAAAATAAAATTATTAATCACAACAGTATTATTAGGTTTGGTAGTTGTATCTTGCGGTGGAACAAAAAAAGAATCAGCTGATACAAATGTAATAAAAGTAGGAACTGAAGGAGTTTATGCACCATTTACATATAAAGATGAAGCTGGAAAATTAACAGGTTATGATGTTGAGGTAGTAGAAGCAATAGCTGCTAAAGCAGGATTAAAAGTAGAGTTTGTTCCAACTCCTTGGGACAGTATGTTCTTAGGACTAGAGTCAAAAAAATTCGACTTTATAGCAAATGAAATATCTAAAAATCCAGAAAGAGAAGCAAAATATTCATTTTCGGATGATTATTTAATATCAGCAGCACAAATTATAGTAAAAAAAGGTAGAACAGATATAAAAACATTAGAAGATCTTAAAGGCAAAAAAGTTCAAACAGCAGTTGGAAGTAACTATAATAAAATATTGACAGACTTTGATAAAAATAAAGAAATTAAATTAGAATACTTTGATGGAGATGTATCAACAGCATTCCAATTAATAGGGCAAGGTAGAGCAGATGCAACAGTAAATGATAGATTAACAGTTGGATATTATACAAAGCAAAAAGGTGAAACAGTTGAAGCGGTTGGAGAACCTGTAGAATTAACACCTTCATACTTTGTATTTAGAAAAGATAGCGCAGAATTACAAGCAAAAGTAAACAAAGCATTACAAGAATTGAAAGCAGATGGAACATTAGCAAAAATTTCAGAAAAATGGTTTGGAAAAGATTATACAAAGTAGAATAAAATAGATTATAGAATGGGGAAATATGGAAACTCAATTTTTAAATTATAAATTTATGAAGGAAGCGTTTCTCAAAATACTGGTGGCGCTTCCAGTAACTTTAAATATAGCTATTGTTTCGATGATTTTAGCATTTATATTGAGCTTTTTTATAGCAATGGTAAGGATAAATAAAATACCAGTCTTAACTAAATTAGCAGCAGTTTATGTTTCATTTATAAGAGGAACACCTCTTTTAGTTCAGATATATTTATCATATTACGGAATCCCTAAATTTTTGGATTACATGCATACAAATTATAATTGGAATCTCGATGTAAATAATATACCAGCAATAATATTTATATATGTAGCATTTACATTGAATGTTGCGGCATATTTATCAGAAACATTTAGAGGTGCGATACAAGCTGTGGATTATGGACAAACAGAAGCAGCATTATCTGTAGGTATGACTAAATGGCAAGCAACAAAAAGGATTGTATTACCGCAAGCCATAGTGGCAGCATTTCCTAATTTTGGTAATACATTTATTAGCCTAATAAAAGATTCATCATTAGCATTTATAGTTTCTGTTATAGAACTTATGGGACAAGCAAAAATAATTGGTGCTCAAGGACTTAATTTCTTTGAAGTATACATAGTCGTTGCATTAATATATTGGGCAATTTGTATAGTTGTTGAACAAGTATTAAACAAGTTAGAACAAAAATTGAAAGTTAAATTTGGAGGGATAACTAGATGATAAAGATAGAAGACATTCACTTATCTTTCAAAAAAAATGAAGTTCTAAAAGGAATAAGTCTAGACGTAGAAAAAGGTCAAGTGATAAGTATAATAGGGCCTAGTGGTTCTGGAAAGTCTACGTTATTAAGAAGTATGAATTTTTTGGAGAAGCCAAACAAAGGAAAAATAACATTTGATAATACAGAATTTGAAGTAGAAAAAATGACTAAGAAAGATATTTTGGATATAAGAAAATACACGACTATGGTATTTCAAAACTATAATTTATTTAAGAATAAGACAGCACTTAATAATATAATTGAAGGATTATTAGTAGTTAAGAAGATGAATAAAGAAGAGGCTGAAAAAATAGGATTAGAATTACTAAAAAAAGTTGGATTAGAAGAGAAGAGAGACTTCTATCCAAGCCAAATGTCGGGTGGACAACAACAAAGAATTGCAATTGCGAGATCCCTTGCTATGAACCCAAAAGTTATACTACTAGATGAGCCAACATCAGCGTTAGATCCTGAATTGGTGGGCGAAGTATTGAAAGTTATAAAAGATATCGCTAGTGAGCATGTTACAATGGTTATAGTGACACATGAGATGCAATTTGCAAAGGAAATCTCTGATAAAGTAGTATTTATGGATAACGGAATAATAATTGAAGAGGGAACACCTTTACAACTATTTGAAAATCCACAAAATAATAGAACAAAAGAATTTTTGAAGAGGTACATACAAGGAAGTTGAGGAAAGAATGAAAAAATTGATTATAAAAAGTTTTTTAGCAGGATTAGGAGGGGCACTCGCAATTTTATGTTTGTTATTAATAACTAAAGTTAGCGGGTATATGTTAATTATGGCACCATTTGGGGCATCATGTGTAATCTTATTCACATTACCTGAATCTCCACTTGCACAACCAAGAAATGTTATAGGAGGACATATAGTAACAGCATTTGTAGGACTCGTTGCAGCACATTATTTACCACATTCTATAGTTATAACTGCGATTGCTGTCGGATTAGGAATTAGTTTTATGATATTGACAAAAACAGTCCATCCACCAGCGGGAGCGAATCCATTACTTATATTACTTTCGTTGAAGCCTATTGCATGGAGTTTCTTAATCTTTCCAGTCGCAATTGGATCAGTGTTATTAGTAATTATAGCAATGATATTCCATAAACTGGTAACCCACTCTGAATATCCATTGGCTATTTCAAAAAAATAAATGAACTACACCAAAAATGTTAGATGTAAGCTAACGTTGAGGTGTAGTTTTTTAATGGACTAGCCCCTTATAGACGGACACCATAAAATATGATAAACTAAATTTATGGAAATCTTACGGAGGAGAATGAGATGAGATGATAAAACGAATAATGATGAGAATATTATTCATAGGAGTGCCAATTTCAGTAGTTGTTTGGCTTGTATTTTGGCTAGTGCTTCAAGTATATATAACTCCATTTGACACTTATTACTTTGATGGATATATGGAAAGAAAAATAAATAATACGACAATATCAACTTCTATATGGTCTGAGGAAAGAATATTTACAATTAATGCAAAAAATAATTTATTACTTTATGTTGATGATGATGAGAATAACAAGAATATAGAGCTAGTTGAGATAAGTATAGTTGCAGATAATGGAAAAAGGATATATTATAAAAGTGTAAATAAAAAATTAGATAATTTGAAAGGTATAGGAGAAGAATTTATTATAAAAAAAGATGAGGATCACCTTAAATCAGGGAAAAACTATTTAATTTTTAAAGAGTTAAATTTAAAACCGTCAAAGTATAAGTATACAGACATTATATTGACACTAAAATATGAAAATAAGATTTTTAGTTATACACAAAGGATTGTAAGAACAGTTAATAAAGATCATTTAAGAATAGGGCCAACGCCATAAAATATGATAAACTAAATTTATGGAAATCTTACGGAGGAGGATGAGATGAGATGATAAAACGAATAATGATGAGAATATTATTCATAGGAGTGCCAATTTTAGTAGTTGTTTGGCTTATGTTTTTGATAGGGATTCAAGTATACATAACTCCATTTTATACTTATTACTTTGATGGAAATATGGAAAGAAAAATAAATAATACAACAATATCAACTTCTATAAGGTCTTGGGAAAGAATATTTACAATTAATGCAAAAAATAATTTATTGCTTTATGTTGATGATGATGAGAATAACAAGAATATAGAGCTAGTTGAGATAAGTATCGTTGCAGATAATGGAAAAAGGATATATTATAAAAATATAAATAAAAAATTAGATAATTTAAAAGGTATAGGAGAAGAATTTATTATAAAAAAAGATGAGGAACGCCCTTTTGTCAAAAAACCAGGTAAAAACTATTTGATTTTTGAAGGGTTAAATTTAAAACCGTCAAAGCATAAGTATATAGATATTATATTGACACTAAAATATGAAAATAAGATTTTTAGTTATACACAAAGGATTGTAAGAACAGTTAAAAAAGATCTCTTTAGAACGGAAATGGGGCCAACGTCATAAAAATTGGTTCAGTTCCATTTGAAAATTGTGAGGAAGTACAAGCTGAATTAGGACAAAAATAAATGTGGAACATGAATAAAACTTTCTTGCTGAGGCAATTAAAAATTAAGGAGGATTTATGGATCAAAACGAAGCTAAAAATTTATTTTTATATTATAATGGTAGCTATTTTCATATGGTGAGAGAAGGAAATGGAAATTACGAGAAATATAAAGCTTTTAATATATCAAAAAATCAAGAAAAAGAGTGGTTGGAAGAGAAAATACTTAAATTGTTAAAATTAGAAACTGATTTTAGTGGATGGGATACTTTTTCAAGTATATTAGATTTATCTACTGAATTGAGAGATGAAGTAATTTTTTCAATGATATTTGAAAAAATATTATTTGAAATAGATGGATATGAATTTAGAATTCAAACGATATTGATTACTATAATAATAAATATTTTAGAAAAATCAAATTGGATTAAATGGAATGACAGCCTTAAATATTCAAGAAAACTAGTAGAAAAGTTATGGGAGATAAAAAATCAAAATAATGTTACTTCTGAAATCTTAAATGAGGTAGATACTTTAATATCTAGGATTAGAAAACTATATAGAAGAATCAAATGGAAACTATACCTAAAATAGGATGTAAAAACCCCAACCCCAAAAAAGAAAGCAACACAAGCTAAATAACTAAAAAATAAATGAACTACAAAAGTGCACCCAAACATTCACAGGTGCACTTATTTTATGTTATATATTATTCTCCATTTTCTAATTTAAGTAACAATTCAGAAACAGGGATAATTTCATTTACTTTGTATCCATTAGATCCTGAGAAGAAAAGTCCATTACTAGTTATACCTAAATGAGCATCCCCAAGACTATCTGCTATACAATATCCAACTTTTCTAGCACCTTCTCCTCTATTACAAGGAAAAATACAGTTACTAATACATTTCTGAGTAGGATTATTTGGAACTAAATTCTTGATAAGATCAGTATTAATAGCTCTTGCAGGATATCCTACTGGTGAACTTACTATTACTACATCTTCTTCTTTAGCGTCCAAAAGGATTTGCTTGAATTCTTGACTTGCATCACATTCAGGAGTAGCAATAAATCTAGTTCCTAATTGAACTGCATCTGCTCCTAATGCTAACATTTGATCTATATCTTTCTTATCCCATATTCCACCAGCGGCAATAACTGGGAAATCTCCCCATTTATTTCTCTCTTCAACGATTGGAGGTAATATAGCTTCTAATTGATGTTCAGGTAAGAATAATTCTTCTTTCTTTGCTCCTTGATGTCCACCACTTTTAGGTCCTTCAACAATTACTGCATCAGGTAGTCTCCCCGCAGCTTTCCATTTTTTACATATTATTTTTAATGCTCTTGCAGATGACACAATAGGAACGATTGCAACATCAGGATGATTCTCAACAAGTCTAGGTAGCTCTAATGGTAACCCAGCTCCTGTAACAATAATGTTTGCTCCTGCTTCAATAGCATCTGTAACAACACGACTATAATCATTTATAGCATGTAAAACGTTACAAGCTATTGGTTTGTCACCACATATCTTTCTAGCGTTTATAAAAATTTCAGTTAATGCCTTTTTAGAAAATGTATTTTCTACATCTAGTGGTCTTCCATTAACCTGTTTATCTATAAAAGCTCTGTTTTTGTAATATCCTGTACATACAGCACTAACTGTTCCTAATGCTCCTAATGATGAAACTGTTCCTGCAAGTTGATCCCAACTGATTCCTACACCCATTCCACCTTGAATGATGGGTCTTTCTATATAATGTTTCCCTATAAATATTCCTTTTTTACTTTCTGACATAATAAGTCCTCCTATGATTAAGTTTGTTAATTATAATTCTAAAGAGTTACTGGAGGGGCCCTAACAATTCTTACATTTCCATAAATAGATTCATATTTTAACTTTTCAGCTGAAAAGTCTAAATAAAGTAATTTTAAAATACTCAAAATGTTTGTGAATTTTGAAAGAACTTTCAGGCTTATATCGTTTATAATAAAATTATTATATGAATTTTGATATAATTGCTGAAATTTATTTATTAATAATGTAAGGTATTTTTCTTTATTAGTTTTGTACATATTATTCAAGTCATTGATGTTATCATTTATAAATTTATTTAGTGATTTAATGTATATATTTTCACCAATAAAGTTAGAAATAAATGTTTGAATAATACTACTTAAAATAGCCTTTTTTGTATGCTTTATCATATGATCAATCCTAACTATATATGTATTAATGTATTGAAAATAACATGTGTTTCCTTATGATGAACTATTATAACATAAAATAGTAAAATAAGGAAATATAGATTTTTTATTTTTTTGAAAAAAAGTGTTGACAAGAAGAAAAAAATGTTATATATTATGTGTACAGTTAGCACTCTTATATGATGAGTGCTAATAAGAGGAAGGTGTTATGTATGAATGATCGAGAGAATCTTATTTTGAAAGCAATAATACAGCATTATTTAGAATACGGTGAAAGTGTCGGTTCGAGAACTTTGGAGAAAAAGTATAACATAGGTGTTTCATCTGCAACAATAAGAAATGCAATGTCAGACTTGGAAGAAAAAGGACTTATAATTAAGACGCATACTTCATCAGGTAGGGTGCCAACAAACGAAGGCTATAAACTGTATATTGACGAATTAGTCAAAATACGAGATATATCGAGTGAAGAAAAAGAACGTATAGTGAAGACATATAATCAAAAAATGCATCAAATTGATATGATACTAGAAGAAACATCAAGATTATTGTCAAGAATTAGTAATTATGCAGGTATTGTTTTGGAACCTTCAATAAAAGAAGAAAAAATAAAAAAAGTCGAGTTAATTCATATTAACGAAACAAACCTTCTTATGGTTGTCGTTATGGATAGCAATATAACAAAAACTCAAAATATAAGCTTGAAAGTACATATGGAGGAAAAAGAAGTAAAACAGCTCGCAGAATTCATAAATAATGAAATCAAAGTCAGTGCATCAGCGTTTACAATTACAGACTTAGAAAACTTCTTAATGAAAATGGATATATTTAGATTCGAAAGATTAGAAGAAGATAAGATGGTTGAAGAAAACAAAATGTTTTTTGATGGTGGAACAAGACTTATTGAGAGTAGTTCATTAGATGTTCTGAAAGTAATTGATAGAGCGAAATTACTTAGCAATCCACATGGAATGAAAGCTATCTTTACACATTTAATTAATAAAGGTAACTATACTGATGGAGAAGTAAACATAGTATTTGGCGAAGATTTTGGCGTCACAGAACTGGAAGATTTGTCATTTGTGTTTTCAGTTTATACACTTGGGAATTCAAAAGGTGTAATTGGTGTTATCGGACCGAAGAGAATGGAATACTCAAAAACAGTTGGTTTGGTTGAATATGTTTCGGAAGAAGTAGGTAGAATCCTAAAAGACAATAAAAATAGTAGGTTAATAAAAGGAGATGAATAATGGAAGATAAAAATGAACAATTAGAACCAGAAATAGAAAATGTAGAAGCAACAGAAATACCTGAAATTCAAGAAACAGAAGAATCAAAAATAGAAAAATTAGAATTAGAAGTTCAAGAGTGGAAAGATTCATATACTAGAAAATTAGCTGAGTTTCAAAATTTTTCTAGAAGAAAAGAAAATGAATTAGCAGAGTTTAAGAAATATGCATCGGAAGAAATTATACTAAAAGTATTAGACAATGTAGATAACTTAGAAAGAGCAATTGATTCAACAAAAGAATCAAAAAACTTTGATTCATTAGTAGAAGGTGTTGATATGATACTTAAAAACATGAAAAACTTACTAGTAGATGAAGGTGTTGAAGAAATTGAAGCAGAAGGTAAAACATTTGATCCTTATGAGCATCAGCCAATGATGACAGAAACTCTGGAAGAAGTAGAGAATGATACTATTCTTCAAGTTTTTCAAAAAGGATACAAATTAAAAGGAAAAGTAATAAGACCATCAATGGTAAAAATAAATAAAAAATAAAATATATTATAGGAGGAAATAAAATGAGCAAAATAATAGGAATTGATTTAGGAACAACAAATTCATGTGTTTCAGTAATGGAAGGTGGAGCATTTACAATAATACCAAATTCGGAAGGTGGAAGAACAACACCATCAGTTGTAAATATAAAAGATAATGGAGAAATTATAGTAGGAGAAATAGCGAAAAGACAAGCTATTACAAATCCTGATTCAACAATTCTTTCAATAAAAACAGAAATGGGAACAGATCATAAAGTAAATATATTTGGAAAAAGTTATACACCACAAGAAATATCAGCAATGATATTGAAAAAATTAAAAAAAGATGCTGAAGCATACTTAGGAGCAGACGTAAAAGAAGCAGTTATAACAGTACCAGCATACTTTACTGATGCACAAAGACAAGCAACAAAAGATGCAGGAGAAATAGCTGGATTGAAAGTTCAAAGAATTATAAATGAGCCAACAGCAGCAGCATTAGCATATGGTCTAGATAAAAAAACAGAAGAAAAAGTTTTAGTATTTGATTTAGGTGGAGGAACATTTGATGTATCTATTTTAGAAATAGGTGGAGGAGTTGTAGAAGTTATATCTACAGGAGGAAACAATCACTTAGGTGGAGATAATTTTGACCAAAAAGTAATAGATTGGTTAGCAACAGAATTCAAAAAAGAAACAGGAATTGATTTAAGATTAGATAAAATGGCAAATCAAAGATTAAAAGACGCGGCAGAAGATGCTAAGAAAAAATTATCAACAACATTAGAAACATCAATTTCATTACCATTTATAACAATGGATGCAGCAGGACCTAAACATTTAGAAAAAAAATTAACTAGAGCAGCATTTGATGATTTAACAAAAGATTTAGTAGAAGCAACAAAAGGACCAGTAAGACAAGCATTAGAAGATGCAAATTTAACACCAAATGACATAGATGAAATATTATTGGTTGGAGGATCAACAAGAATACCAGCAGTTCAAGATTGGGTAAAATCATTTTTAGGAAAAGAACCTAATAAATCAATTAATCCAGATGAAGTTGTTGCAGCCGGAGCATCTATCCAAGGTGGAGTATTAATGGGAGATGTTAAAGATATACTTTTATTAGATGTAACACCGTTATCATTAGGAATTGAAACATTAGGTGGAGTATTTACTAAAATAATAGATAGAAATACTACAATACCAGTTAAAAAATCACAAACATTCTCTACAGCAGCAGATAATCAACCAGCAGTTTCTATAAATGTATTACAAGGAGAAAGAGCAAGAGCGGCTGATAATCATAAATTAGGAGAATTTAACTTAGAAGGAATACCAGCAGCACCAAGAGGAATACCTCAAATAGAAGTAACATTTGATATAGATGCAAATGGAATAGTACATGTTTCAGCTAAAGATTTAGGAACTGGAAAACAAAATACAGTTACAATTTCAGGAACATCAAACTTATCAAAAGACGATATTGAAAAAATGAAAAAAGACGCTGAAGCGCATGAATCTGAGGATGCTAAATTCAAAGAATTAGTTGAATTGAGAAACCAAGCAGACCAATTAATTAACGCTACAGAAACAACAATAAAAGAAAATGAAGATAAATTAGAAGGAACAGAAAAAGAAGAAATAGAAAAAGCTATAGAAGAATTGAAAAAAGTAAAAGATTCTGATAACATAGAAGAAATCAAAAAAGCTATAGAAGATTTATCAAAAGCATCTCATGGGTTTGCAACTAGAATGTACCAAGAAGCTGCACAAGCGCAACAAACACAACAAGGTGAGGCTACAGCAGAATCAAACGAAACAAAAGATGATGTTCAAGATGCAGAAGTAGTAGATTAATAGTATATAGAAATTAGGGATAGATTCATTTCTATTCCTAATTTTCTAAGTTAAATATTATCAAAATATATGAATTGGAAATATAAAATATGGGAGATGACCTTTATGAGACAATATCTGAAAAAATCAAATGTAGAAATTGAAGTTCTTAACGATGGAGCAGAACTAGTAAGTTTGAAAGTTAATGGAAAAGAACAGATGTGGGATAGAAATCCAGAATATTGGGCAAAGACATCACCTGTATTATTTCCATTCATAGGAACTATTAAAGATGGACATTATAATTATAATGGAAAAGAATATGTAATGGATACAAGACATGGTTTTGCAAGAGATATGCAGTTCAATCTTAGCAATAAGGGAGAAGATTTTTTAGAATTTTTATTATCATCTAGCACAGAGACATTAAAGAACTATCCTTTTGAATTTGATTTTTATATTACGTATAGAATATTGAAGAACGGGGTAGCAATAGAATATAGAGTTGAGAATAAAACGGATGGGGACATGTATTTTTCAGTAGGTGCGCATCCTGCATTTAAATTAGATACTAGCAACAATAAAGTAATACAAGATTATTATATAGAATTTGAAAATAAAGAAACACTAGATAGACTACCACTTGATGGGACATTGATTTCTGATAAAGTAGTTCCTTTTTTGAAGGATGAAAATAAAATAAAAATAACTTCAGAATTATTCAGTGAAGATGCTATAATATTCAAGAATTCTACATCTAATAAAGTATCTATAAAATGTAATAAAGATTCTAGCAAGTTAACACTTGATTATAAAGGTTTTCAATATATAGCATTTTGGAGCCCTAAAAATGCACCTTTTGTTTGTCTAGAGCCTTGGTATGGGATATCAGATTTTGTGAATACAACAGGTAATCTAGAAGAAAAAGAAGGAATTCAAAAATTAGGAAAAAAAGAAATATTTAATGCAGTAATGAGTATAACGATAGAAGAATAAAGACTAATTAAGTAAAGATAGGGAGAAAAAATGGCAAAAAAAGATTATTATGAAACTCTTGGGGTATCAAAAGGTGCCGATGAGCAAGAAATAAAAAAAGCATATAGAAAAATGGCTATGAAATATCATCCAGATAGAAATAAAGATAGTGCTGAAGCAGAAGCAAAATTTAAAGAAGTACAGGAAGCAAATGAAATTCTTAGTGATCCACAAAAGAGAGCAGCGTATGATCAATATGGTCATTCAGCATTTGAGAATGGTGGACAAGGATTTGGTGGACAAGCTGGTGGCTTCGAAGGTTTTGGTGGAGATTTTGGAGACATCTTTGGTAGCATATTTGGTGAAGGTGGTTTCGGTGGCTTTGGCGGCGGAAGAAGTAGAGGTCCTAAAGTAAATCAAGGAAGTGATTTACGATATAATGTTGAGTTAACACTTGAAGAAGCTGCATTTGGAGTAGAAAAAGAAATCAAATATAAACGAAAAGGTAAGTGTAATACATGTAGTGGTAGTGGAGCTGAGCCAGGGCACAGTTTAAAAACATGTCCTAAATGTGGTGGAAATGGTAGAGTTTCTGTTCAACAAAGAACGATATTAGGTGTTATGCAAACTGTTCAAGAATGTGATGAATGTCATGGGACAGGAAAAGTTCCAGAAAAAGCTTGTCATACATGCCATGGAACAGGAACAGAGAAAGAAACAGTAACACGAAAAGTAAAAATACCATCAGGTGTAGATAATGGACAACGGTTAGTTATACGAGATGGTGGAGATGCCGGAGATAAAGATGGTATTTATGGAGACTTATATTTATTTATTTCTGTTAAGAAACATGAAATATTTGAGCGTAATGGACATGATATATATTGTGATATTCCAGTAAGTGTAACAACAGCAATACTTGGTGGAGAAGTTGAAGTTCCAACACTTGAAGGAAAGACAAAAATAAAAATTTCAGAAGGAACTCAGAGTGGTAAAGTATTGAGATTAAAAGACAAAGGTATAAAATATGCATCTCATAGAGGATCTGAAATACTTACAATAAAAGTTGAAACACCAACAAATCTAAGTTCAAAACAAAAAGAATTATTGAAAAAATTCGAAGAATCATTAGGGGATAAGAATTACAGTGATTCAAAGTCATTTTTTGATAAAGTAAAGAAATTTTTTAAATAATATATATGTACAAATACGTAAGAAATCCAGAATATGAATTCTGGATTTTTTATTTTAATAAGTATAATAAAAAGACAGCCTTTAGGAAACTGTCTTTCGGAATAAGGAATTTTTATGAAAAAAGTTATTTTCTTCTGAACTAATAATAGTATACAATGCTGTTCTTAGAAAAGACTTTTAAAAAGATGAGAATAACATTTGTTTGTAATGATAATCCCAAACTTAAAAATATAAAAAATATATACATTAAAAAAGGTCATGTAAAAAGCGACTTTCAGAAAAAAACAATAAAATAATAGAATATAATACTTGAAAAAGAATGAAAATCCAAGTATACTATATATCAGAGTACAACATATAACCGAACACAACATATTGTGTTTTTTTAATTAATTGTAACAAATAGAAATTCCGAAAAAGGAGAGAATTATGAGAAAAATTATTAAGTTTGAGAAAAGTGATTGCAATCCATGTACAATGGTATCTGAGTTACTGGATAAGACAGGTATTCAATATGAAAAAGTAAATCCATTTGATGACCCTGAAAAAGCTGTGAAGCATAGAGTTAGAACAGTTCCAACAGTTATTTTGTTAGAAAATGAAGAAGAAATAAAAAGAACGATAGGATTCAACCCAGAAGAATTGAAAGAAATAGTAGAAATGCTATAAAGGAGCAACTTATGATAATATACTATGATTCTAAAACAGGAAACGTTCAAAGGTTTATAGACAAATTAAATGATAAAAGGCCTGATTGGAAGTATATAAAAATAGCAAAAGACCTTCTTATTCAAGATGAAGGACACTTGATAACATATACAACAAACTTTGGTGTTATGCCAGAAGTTACAGAGGAATTTATGAAAATAAAAAGTAATAGAGATAAAATATTGTCTGCAAGTTCAAGTGGAAATATGAATTGGGGTCCATTATTTGGTATTGCAATAGATAAACTAAATGAGGAATATGGGACACCAAAAATAATGAAATTTGAATTGTCAGGTAAGAATAACGAAGTAGAGTATTTTATCAATGAAGTTGAAAATTGGAAATAAAACAAATAAAAGATGAGAGAGAGTGGAAAATATGTCAAAAGTTAGTAAAAAGTGGATATTTCTTAATAATGAGATAATGGTGAAAAAGAATGATGAGTTTCAATTAGATAAAGACAAAGATGCAGTTTACTCGTATTTTGTTGACTATGTTAATAAAAATACAGTGTTTTTCCACAACTTAAAAGAAAAAATAGATTATTTAATCGAAAATGATTACTACATAGATTTTTATGCAATGTATTCAATTGAGCAAATAAAAAGTGTTTTTGAATTAGTATACGGTAAGAAATTTAGATTCCCATCATATATGAGTGCATCAAAATTTTATCAAAGTTACGCATTAAGAGATGATAGTGGAGAGAAATTCTTAGAAAGATATGAAGATAGAATTGCAATAGTTTCGCTTTACTTAGCTCAAGGAGATACAGCAAAAGCGTTAGAATATGCAGAAATGTTAATCAATCAAGAATATCAACCTGCAACACCTACATTCTTAAATTCTGGTAAGAAAAGATCAGGAGAATTAGTATCTTGTTTTCTAGATGAAATAGGAGATAATTTGAGTGGAATAGGATATGCATTTGATTCTTCAATGAAACTTTCTTCTATTGGTGGAGGAGTAGCACTTAATCTATCAAAATTAAGAGGTAGAGGAGAAGCTATCAAAGGCGTTGAAGGACGTGCTAGTGGAGTTCTTCCAATCATGAAAATATTAGAAGATATCTTTTCGTATGCCAATCAATTAGGGCAAAGAGCAGGAGCGGGAGCAGTATACTTAAATATTTTCCATTCAGATATTAACGAATTTTTAGATTGTAAAAAAATAAATGTAGATGAAAAAATCAGAATCAAATCATTATCAATAGGGGTAATTGTACCAGATAAATTTATGGAATTAGCATCTCAAGATGAGCCATGCTACATATTCCACCCTCATACTGTTTACTTGGCATATGGAATACCATTAGATGAGATGGATATGACAGAAATGTATGAGAAATTAGTAGATAATCCAGCAGTTAAGAAAAAAAGAATAAACCCAAGAGATTTACTTGTTAAGATTGCACAAACGCAAAAAGAAAGTGGATATCCTTACCTATTCTTTAAAGGAAATGCAAATAAAGAACATGCATTAAAAGAAATTGGTTCAGTGAAATTCTCAAATTTATGTACAGAAATAATGCAATTATCAGAAGTTTCGGATATTAATCCATATTATGAAGAAGATACAATAAAACGTGGAATATCTTGTAACTTAGGATCTTTAAATATTGTAACTGTAATGGAAAACAAAAGAATAAAAGAAGCAGTAAGAGCTGCGATGGACTCATTATCAATGGTATCGGATTTAACAGATATCGCAATTGTTCCATCAGTGAAAAAAGCAAATGAAGAACTACATAGTGTTGGGTTAGGAGCAATGAATTTACACGGATTCTTTGCTAAAAACTACATGATGTACGAAAGTAAAGAAGCAATGGATTTTTGTAATGTTTTCTTTATGATGGTAAATTACTATTCACTAGAGAGATCAATGGAAATAGCTAAAGAAAAAGGTGAAGTATTTAAAGACTTCGAAAGATCAGAATATGCTAATGGAAATTATTTTAATAAATATATAAAAACTGAATATGCACCAAAAACAGATAAAGTAAGAGAATTGTTTGAAGGACTTCATATACCAACTCCAGAAGATTGGGAGAACTTAAAAGTTCAGGTAATGGAACACGGAGTATATAATGCTTATAGAATGGCAATAGCACCAAATCAATCAACATCATATATTATGAGTTCTACAGCATCAGTAATGCCAATTGTAGATACTATAGAGGTTAGAGAATACGGAGATAGTACAACATTCTATCCAATGCCTTATTTGACAAATGATAATTACTTCTTCTACAAATCAGCGTACGATATGGATCAATTAAATGTACTTAAATTGATGTCAGTTATACAACGTCATGTAGATCAAGGAATATCAGTAATATTACATACTAAAGGAACAGATACAACAAGAGATCTAGCAAAATTATATATGTATGCTCATAAATTAGGATTAAAAGCATTATATTATACAAGAACTAGAAAAACATTAATTGATGAATGTGTAACTTGTTCTGTTTAATAGTTTATAGAAATGAAAATTTAGGAGGAAATATATAATGGCAGTTAAAGAAGTATATGAAGCAGTCAATTGGAACACACTAGATAATGATTATGTAGAAATGTTTTGGGAGCAAAACCTAAAGCAGTTTTGGATAGATACTGAGTACATCCCATCAAAAGATATAGATTCTTGGAATTCATTGGAACCAGAAATGAAAGAAGCATACAAAAAAGTCTTGGGAGGACTTACATTATTAGATACATTACAAAGTCACACTGGAATGCCAAAAGTAATAGATCATGTAGAATCATTACAATGTAAATCAGTATTATCGTTCATGTGTATGATGGAAACAATACATGCAAAATCGTATTCGACAATATTTACAACAGTAGCATCAACACCTGAAATAAATGAAATATTTTTATGGGTTAAAGAAAATGAGCATTTGCAATATAAAGCAAAAAGAATAGATGGATATTACCAAAAATTAGAAAATCCAAATGCAACAAGAAGAGAAGTATATATGGCATTAGTAGCTTCGGTATTTCTAGAAACATATTTATTCTATTCAGGATTTTTCTTACCATTATGGTTATCAGGTCAAGGACAAATGGTTGCATCAGCAGATATAATTAAGAAAATTATTGCAGATGAGTCAATTCATGGAGTATTTGTAGGCCTTTTATCGCAAGAGATTTTTGCTAAATTTACAGAAGAAGAAAAAGCAAGTGTAAGAAAAGAAATGATAGATTTAATGCATGAATTATATGAAAATGAAGCTAAGTACACAGATGAAATATATGGTGAGATTTCACTAACTGGAGACGTTAAAGAATATATTAGATATAATGCAAATAAAGCACTTATGAATTTAGGATTCCCAGAAGAATTTGAAGTTAAAGATGTTAATCCAATTGTATTAAATGGATTAAATGTAGAAACAACACAACATGACTTTTTCTCTAAGAAATCAACTAATTATGAAAAAGCTCTAGAAGTTGTACACTTGCATGATGATGATTTCAATCTTGATGATGACATGGACTTAGATCTAGACATATAATGAGAATAATATTATCACCTAGTAAAACTAAGAAAATAAGTACTTATAGAGAAGAGCAAGTGAAAATACCTCAATACAACTCAAAGGCACAAAAAATAGCAAAAAAAATTGCTCGAATGTCTGTAAATGATATTTCAAAAAAATTCAAATTACCAATAGATAAATCAAAAGAACTAAAGAATTTTTATAAAAATTATGATGGTGAAGAATATGGGCATTCGCTGAAATCATACGATGGTTTAGCATTTAAGAATTTCCAGTCAATTGAAAAAGATTCGATATTCGAAGAAATGAAAGAAAGATTGGTTATACTATCTGCATTGTATGGCGTATTATCACCGACTGAAGGAATAAAAGACTATAGATTAGATATGGTAAATTCAATATTTGATGATAAGTCGTTATATCAATTCTGGAAAAAAGAAATAAGCGATTATTTTAAAAATGATGATTTTGTAATAAATTTAGCATCAAAGGAGTATTCTAAAATGCTAGATAGTAGTAAATTATTGACAATTGAATTTTATGAAGAAAAAGATGGTGTATTAAAGCAAATAAGTGCAAACTCAAAGAAAATTAGAGGTGCAATGGCATACCATATTGTAAAAAATAAAATCATTTCAATTGAAGAAATAAGAAAGATAAAAATAGACGGTTATAAGTATCATAAAAAAGGATCAAACGATAGAAATTTAATATTTATAAAGAAATAAAATCAGGTCAAATCCTCATTGTTGGATATGACCTGATCTTTTATTCTACTAAAATTTATTTTCTCTTTATGATTCCATCATTTGAGACAACTAAACCATTTCCTTCTTTGAAGTCAGCTGCATTTAATTCTATTATTTTTTGAATTACAGATTTATTTGGATCAATTTTAGGTCCAAGACCACCTTTTGTTTGATATGTAGCAATTATTTTTCCTTCTTGGAAATCACCATTACTATTAATTGTAATTTTAAAGATAGGAGCTATTCCACTTGGGCCTGATAAATTAAATTTACCAAATGTAGCAAAATTACCAGCACTATAAGAAATAAATTTATTTTTATATAATTCAATTGCACGTGTTACATGTGGACCTTGTCCAAAAATAATATCTGCTCCAGAATCAATTGCAATATGCGCAAATTCATAGACATTAGATCGGTTCTCACCATAGAAAACCTCATTTTTCTTTGTTACATGTTGATGCTCATTACCTTCCGCGCCACCATGAAAAGAAACAATAAGAACATCTGATTGAGACTTAACTTTCTTAATAAGACTTTTTGCATATTCAATATCATTTATGTTAACTGTCCCAAGATTTGGAGCAAATGCAACAAACCCATATTTAATACCATCTTTCTCAATGAATGAATATTCAGCTTTATCTTTTACTCCAGCATATTTAATGTTAAGCGAATCAAGGTTTTTCATTGTCTGAATTCTACCTTCCAAACCGAAATCACCATTATGATTGTTTCCTATACTCATAAAATCAAATCCAGCATCTGATAAGTACTTACCATATTTTGATGGCATCCTAAACACATAACAAGCAGATGGATTACCACATGACTTTGGAGAACCGCCATTATCAAAAAGTGTCCCTTCCAAATTTCCAAAAGTTAAATCTGAATCTTTTAAAATGCTAGATACATTTCTTAAAATATTAGAATCTCCTGATGGCAAAAGACTAGGACTAGGATAATTGCTTCCAAGCATAATGTCTCCAACAGCAGTAATTGTAATGTTTTTTACAACTTTTGTTTTATTCTTTACGTTGTTTTTACTATCTTTAGCGTTATCTTTTTGCTTTCCATTACAAGAAAATAAAAAAGAAACTGTAATTAAGAGTAGTATATATTTCTTCATATTAGTACCTCCATTTAGATATTAAATTGTTAGATAAATAATAACAAATGGAATGCCAGAAGTCAAATAATACTGCTTTATTTAAGGTGTTAAATATGATATAATTCCCTAGTTAGTGTAGAAGAAC
>JAGOYM010000035.1 GCA_018059165.1 Leptotrichiaceae bacterium
ATTCTAGAATTACATATGATACAGTAATAACAGATGATGTAATTGGGTATCTTGGAATTGAAGGGGTATATAAGATAATGGAGGAGATAGAGAAATTGAAAAAGTAATTGACTTTTTAATTGGGATACTATAAAATTTAATAGTACTAGAAAATTTTCGAAGGAGAAAACTATATGAAAAAAATTCAAATATTATCAATTATTATGTTTTTAAGTTTCCCAGTGATTAGTATAGCAGGGGCTGTACTGGCAAGTTCTGGTATTTCAATGATATTTTTCACATCAAGTGTAAACTGTGCGATAGGAGAAGATTTCCCGGAAATCATCTGTGGTATTAGTCAAGCATCAAATAACTCTACTAACAAAGATCAAAGAAAAGAAACATTAAAAGCTTTAGCACGAAAAGAAACAGTAAAGGCCAAAGAAATATTTGGAACACAAGCATTAGTAAATTATAAATTAAAGCCAGAAGATGAAGTAGACTTAAAAGACACATCAGTTGGAGTTGTTATTGGAAAAGGTAAAAAAGTACTAACAGTAATCTTATACGATGATAAATTCGACAACTTAAATATTAGTAAAAAAAATAGCATCTAGAAATAGATGTTATTTTTATAGTATAATATAAAAAAGGGAAAAGGAAGTAATAGTGATGCAAACTAAAAGTATGGCAGATAGAGCATTATTTTTTGCAGTATTAATATTTATTATAGTTACTGGCTTACTTATGTCTAAAAATTTAAGTTCATTGGCAATAGTATTTAAAATAATTCAGTTAATCTCAGCAGCAGCTATTATAGGTGGTGTTGCAGATTGGTATGGAGTTGTTTCGATTTATGGAAAGCCACTAGGAATAAATTGGAAAACAGAAATAGTAATTTCTAAAAAGAAAGAGTTAGTTACAGGAATAAGTGACTTTATATGTGATGACATACTCTCAAAAAGCAATATTGTTTCAAAGTTTGAAAACATGAATTTTGCAAATAGAATAGCTAATATTTTTAGCATTAGAGATGTAAATAATGAGGATATATTTAATTATTTCTCAGACTTTATAGTTGAAGTTTTGTGGGTTTCGTCGGATAAGATCGACCGTAGTGAATTTTTGAAAAATATAGATGCACTTCTATCAATACTAACTAAAAGCACAAGCCCTACATTGGAAACAACTAAATTTGTTAAATTTCTAATTGATGACGATCACCATATTGAACTCATAGATGCGATGATTCCTGAAATAAGAAAAATGATTCAAAGAGATAATTTCAAAGGATTCATTAATAGCATTGTCTCTAATGCAGCTGATGCCTATTGTGAAGATAATTCACTAAGAACGACATTCTCTTCAAGAATAGAAGAATCTTTTAATTTTGAGGTTATGAAAATAATTTCTAAAACATTAGATGACATAGAAAATAATGACGAGCATGTAGTGAAAGTAGAGAGTAAAAGAATAATTAATAATTATATAGAGCAATTAGAGAATGAAACTAATTCAAAAAAATATGATGATAAAATATATAACTCAATAAAGGAAATGAATCTTTCAGAGCATATATATAATGAAGTAAATAAAATTAAATATAGTTTTGGAAAAGAAAAATTCAAAAAGAGTGTCTCTGAAATAATAGAAAAGTTAGTAAGTGCATCAACAGAAAATCCTGAAAATCAAGATAAAATAAATAATTACATAATAGAAATTGTATCAAAACTATTAGAAAAACATCATCAGCAATTGAAAAATACGATTGAAAATAATCTTTTTTCAATGAAAGACGAAGAATTAGTCATGTTTCTTCGTGAAAGCACTGAAAATGAACTGCAAAATATTAGACTTAATGGTATGCTGTTTGGAGTTTTATTTGGAATAATAATTGTAGGTGTAAGACTAGCGCTAAATCTTATGTAGAGGGAGAAAAGTATGAATAAAAGCATTGGAAAATCAAAAATGTTCAAATTTTATAGAAATAGAAATATATCAAGATTTATTCTTATTTTATCGTCAGTATTATTAGTCATAGCATTCACTATAGAAAAAATATACGGTCATTCTATTCTTCTTTCATACGTTGAATTTACCATAGAGGCAATACTAGTAGCGTCAATAGCAGATGGTGTAGCAATTCATATGTTTACAATGTTAATTCAAAAGAAGAGAGAAAAACTAGTTAGTGGAGTCATTGTAGCATTTAAAGAAAAGTTTTTTCCGAAGAAGAAGCTAATAGAAGATTTACAAGCAATTAGAATAGTCGAAGAAATAAAAAAAATATCAGAAAGTGGAATGATAGAAAATAACTCAGAGGCAATTGGAAAATATATCTCTAATATATTAGAAAAAAATAAAGATCAAATTGTAAAAATACTTTTAAATGAGGGAACAAAGTATGTTGACAGTTTAGATAGCAATAAAATTTCAGAAAAATTAAATTATTTGATAAAAAATAACTACTTATCATACAAAACAGTAGGAGTATTAGTTGAATATGTAGAGAAATATGTAAAAGAGCCTAATTTTAAAAATGATATAGTACAAAAATTAGAGCAGTCAGAAGAAAAATTAAACCCTATAGAGAAAATGGGATATTCTATTGCAAAAATGTCAAATGTTTTGAATTATAAAGAATTGTCAGAGAGAATAGAAGAAACACTCATAACTTCAATCGATGAAATAAAAATAAAACTAACTAATAAAAATTTATACCAAATGGAGAATGAAGTTTCAGAACTAGTTACAAAATTGGTAGATAACACGAAATTTATGGGTAATATTGACAAAATAAAATCACAAGCAATTGCTAACGTATTGAAACCATTCTTATTGAAGAGTATTTCTTCTCTTTCAGTATGGTTACAAGATGTGAATGTTGAAGAAAATACGGAAGAAAGAATAAATGCTGTGGAATTGATTAATAGTACAATCAAAAGTGGAATAAGTAAGCTTTCGGAAAACGATACAGTAGTGCAGAAAAATTATAATAGGTTAATCGAAAAATTAGTAGAGAATGAGTATAATCAGATATTAGATATAATTGAAGAAGTTTTATCAAAGTTATCGGATAAAAACTTGGTTGATAAAGTTAACGAAGTAGTAGGAAGTAATATTCAATGGTTAAGGATATCAGGTGCATATGTAGGTGCGATAGTTGGGTTTTTCATATTCACTGTAATAAGTTTTCCTGTTATAGGGTTACCAATAATGGTAATTACCGTTTTAGGAATAATGAGTTCAAAAAAAATAAGAAAAAGATTAGTGATTTATAGTAAATAAAAAGAGGAGTTATGATGAATAATAATGTAAAAATAGGACAAGAAGTCTCAATAGTTTTAAAAGCAGATCAAAGAAGTGGAAAACTTACTAAAGGGGTTGTTATGAAAATACTAACAAAAAGTAGTTCACACCCTCATGGAATCAAAGTGATGTTAGAAGATGGGCAAGTAGGAAGAATAAAAGAATAAAATTATATTGTCAAGGAGATGAGTATAATGAATAAAAAAGATATTATGTCACTAGCAAAAGAAGTAACTGTTAGAGATTGTATGACAAATGAATTTTCAATATATGAGCAAAGAGGAATTCCAGTGGCAGATATAGATTCTTTGAAAATAATAATAAAAAAACTGTATGAAAATCCTGCAATAAAATTTAATGATGCATCTGTAAAAGAAGAATATAAAGAAAAAATCCTAAATGTATTCGAGTCAATAGTAAAGATTGAAACACTCTTTATTGGAAAATTAGTGGGAACTGGTCTGAAAGATGTAGATGGTAACGAACAATATTTATATGAAATTCTTACATTAGTTATGTCTGTAAATGAAAGTCAGGAAATATGCTTTGTTGAACCTATGATAATATTTTATCCGACAAAAAATAAAGATGAATTCATTGAAAAATTAGACTTTCCAAGCTTTTTAATGAAGAATATGTCTAAAACAAAAATAATAGAAGTAAATGGATATTTTATAAATGGAGAAGCATATGAGTTTATAAAGCATGACATAGAAACTACAATCAATAAAAAAATTCAATTATTAATGGATGACAGAGGAAATTTCTCATACCACGATCACAATACAATAGTAAAATTTTATACAGAAATTATAGAAATACTTAATGATGCCAAGGGATCAAAATGTATGTATAAGATTTCAAAAGATTTAGAGAGTTTGGATCAACTTAATAATTATAAAATGTAATTTCAGAAAAGACTTGAATTGGAGAAAATAGTATGATCAGAATAATAATGTTATTTCTTATAATATCGATGTTTTCCTTTGCTAATGATGACTTTTTGATACTTGCACATAGAGGTGCAAGTCAAATATTTCCAGAAAATACGCTGTTATCAATGAGGGGAGCACTAGGTACATCAGACTATCTAGAGATGGATTTACAATTGACAAAAGATTATGTGTTAGTTGTTTTTCACGATAAGTACCTAAATGATGTGACAGATATCAAGAAGAAATTTACTAAACATAGAGCAAGAAAAGATGGGAAATACTACGTTGTAGACTTCACATATGCGGAATTACAAAATTTGAAAATAACAAGTAGATATTATAAAATATTAGGATTTAGGAAAAATCTTACTAAATCTAGAAATTATGAAAAATATTATACAAATAAAGACAATAGAATCCCCTCATTCCAGGAAGTTATAGATTTAACAAAAGCGTACAATAAGGCAAAGAAAACTAACGTAGGTCTTTATCCTGAATTAAAGGATCTAGATTTCTATCGAAAAGAGAATCGTGATGTTACAATGGGGCTAGTTGAATTATTGAAATCTAACGGTTATAACAATAAAAAAGATAATATAATCATACAAAGTTTCTATATTGATGAATTGCAAAGGTTAAAAGAGAGAATATTTCCAGAATACAATGTTGAATATAAAACAACGTATTTAGTTGATACAAAAGCAGAAAATAAAATTATTAAAGATAAAACTGGAAATGTATTATCTTATATCAAAGAAAACATAGATTGTTTAGGCATTTCAAAGAATAAAATATACGGAAGAAAAAAATCTCAGGAGTTCCTGAATAAATTAAAGTCTAACAATATGTGTATCCATGTTTACACATTCAATAAAGAAAATATATCTAGAGGTTTTAAAACGTTGGATGAAGAGATATTATACTTCAAAGAAAACTTAAAAGTAAATGGAATTTTTAAAGATTAAAAAAATTATAGATAAAAATTCAGTTCTATGATATAATTACAATGTAATTACTTTTAAGGGGTGATATATATGATTTTAGAAATTGTGAAAATAGGTAATTCAAGAGGTATAAGAATACCTAAACATATTTTAGAAGAATGTGAAATATTGGATAGTGTTGAAGCAGAAGTTAGAAATGGAGTTTTACATTTGAAAGCAACAGTACCGAGAATGAACTGGGAAAAGCAATTTATAAACAGCTTAAAAAGATATGGTCAGGATGATGAGTTATCTTCTGAAAATGAAATAAACTTAGATATATCAGAAGGTGAATGGGAATGGTAAAAAAAATCCACCAATATGAAATTTGTTTAATAAATCTTGATCCAAGTGTGGGTTCTGAAATGAAGAAAACAAGACCTTGTATTATCTTATCACCAGATGAAATGAATGATAATTTAAAACATGTTATAATTGCACCTATGACAAAAACTATAAGAAAATATCCTACAAGAGTGAATATAAAATTTAAAAGTCAAGATGGAGAAATAGCACTTGAACACATAAAATCACTTGATAAACTTAGGATTGTAAAGAAAATAGGGGAACTAGAAAAAAAGACAATAAAGGAAATAAAGAAAAAATTACAAGAAATATTTATAGACTGAAATATTTTTCTTGTAAAGATAAAATACTTGACAAAGATAAGAGCATAGTGTATAATAATTTTTGTTATGGATAAAATAGATGATTTTATAAGATATTCAGTATTATTTTTATACTATAAAAACTTATTCTCAGAAAAACAGAGGTTGTACTTGGAACTTTATCTTGAAGAAAACAACTCACTTACAGAGATTGCGGAAGGATTCAAGGTAACAAGACAGGCAGTTTTTGATAATATAAAAAGAGGATTTAAGCAATTAGACGAGTATGAGAAGAAACTTGAAATATTTAAAAAAGAAAAAGAATTAAAAATGAAATTAGAAGGATTGAAAGAAAATTTTTCTATGAAAAAATTAGAAGAGATTATAAAATATCTTGACTATGATGAGGTGCTTTAAATGTTTAATAACTTAGGTGATAGATTTAAAGACATATTTAAAAAGGTAAGTGGAGGAAAGCTTACTGAAGCAAATATGAAAGATGCATTGAGAGAAGTAAGGTTAGCCTTATTAGAAGCAGATGTAAACTATAATGTTACAAAGAACTTTGTAGCTAGAATTAGAGACAAAGCCCTTGGTGACGAGGTGTTAAAAGGTGTAAATCCATCACAACAATTTATTAAGATTGTTAATGATGAATTGATAGAAGTATTAGGTGGAACAAATGTATCAATTGCAAAATCTATAAAGCCACCGACAATTGTAATGTTAGTTGGGCTTCAAGGAGCTGGGAAAACAACATTTTCAGGTAAATTAGCAAAATATTTAAAGAAAAAAGGCGAAAAACCATTTTTAGTGGGAGCAGATGTATATAGACCTGCAGCAAAAAAACAAATAATGGTATTAGCAAATCAAGTTGGGGTTCCTTCATTTACAATCGAAGAGAGTAATGATGTTACAGAAATATGTAAACAAGGATTAGAAAGTGCTAGAGAGCAACATGCAACATATGTAATTTTTGATACGGCAGGTCGTTTACATATAGATGAAAATCTTATGGGAGAACTTAAGAAAGTCAAAAGTGATTTCTCACCTCATGAAATACTTCTAGTAGTAGATGGTATGACAGGGCAAGATGCTGTAAATGTTGCAAAATCATTTAATGATGAATTAGATATAACAGGAGTTGTACTAACTAAGTTAGATGGAGATACAAGAGGTGGAGCGGCACTATCAATTAAAGAAGTAGCTGGAAAACCTATTAAATTTATAAGTGACGGAGAGAAATTAGATGATGTCTCTGCATTCCATCCTGATAGATTAGCATCAAGAATATTAGGAATGGGTGATGTTGTATCACTTGTAGAGAAGGCACAAGAAGCTATTTCAGAAGACGAAGCAAAGAAAATGGAAGAGAAGTTCAGAAAGAATCAGTTTGATTTCGAGGATTTTCTAAAGCAATTTAAAATGATTAGAAAAATGGGTTCACTTGCAGGAATAATGAAAATGATACCTGGTGTTGATACAAGTATGATAGATATGGCACAGGCTGAAAAAGAAATGAAAAAGGTAGAATCAATAATTTTTTCTATGACACTACAAGAAAGAAGAGATCCAAAAGTCTTAAATGGTAGTAGAAAGATAAGAATTGCAAAAGGTAGTGGTGTAGAAGTACCAGATATCAATAGACTAATTAAACAATTTGAACAAATGAGACAAATGATGAAAATGTTTAATAGTGGTGGAATACCAGGTCTTGGTGGAGGAAAAAAAGCATCAAAAAGACGATAGTAATAAAAATTATATAAATAAATCAAAAAAATATTTGGAGGTAAATTTAACATGGTAAAATTAAGATTAACTAGATTAGGAAGAAAGAAAGTCCCTTTTTACAGAATAGCAGCAATGGAAGCATTAACAGCAAGAGATGGTAAAGCAATAGCTTACGTAGGAACTTACAATCCATTAGTTGAAGCTGATAAACAAGTAACTTTGGATGAAGAAAAAATCATGAAATTATTACAAAATGGTGCACAACCAACTGAAACAGTAAAAAGCATATTAACTAAAGCAGGAGTATGGGAAAAATTTCAAGCAACTAAAAAGAAATAACTATAAAAAGGCACTTCATTTAATTATGTTGTGCCTTTTCTAATATAAAGGAGAAAACTTTGAAAACATTACTAACAACACTAAATGCAAAATACATTCATACATCATTAGCACTTAGATGGTTGTATGTAGCAAGTAAAGATAGTCATGACATAGATTTTAAAGAATATACAATAAAAGATGATGTAGAATATATTGCTAATGATATACTAAATCAAGGTATAGATATACTGGGAATTGGAGTATATATATGGAATGTCAGACAAATAAAAGAACTAGTAACTATTTTAAAGACTAAAAATCCTAATTTAATAATTATTCTTGGTGGACCTGAAGTTAGTTACGAAACGGAATTTTTCTTAAACACGTGGAATATTGATTACATAATATCTGGCGAAGCAGAATTTGTGCTAGAAGAGTTAATAGGAAATATAAAAAATAGAGATGATGTGAAAAGTCCACATGTAGCGTATGCAAATAATCTAATTTCACAGCCAGCTGTTGCAAATATTGAAAAATTAGAAAAGTTAGATTCACCATATCAACTTGATCGTGATAAAAATTTGATACCAACTAAGATATCTTATTTTGAATCATCAAGAGGTTGCCCTTATATGTGTCAATATTGCCTTTCATCGCTTGAAGGAAATGTGCGATATTTTTCAACTAATTATATAGATTCTCAGTTAACATACTTATTTAACAATGGTTCTAAAACAGTCAAATTTTTAGATAGAACATTCAATTTGAATAGAAAGCATACACTATTTGTATTTGATTTAATAAAAAAACTTCATAATAGTAAGACTGTATGCCAATTTGAAATATATGCAGACATTATGCCATCAGAAATGATTGACTATATTAATACATTTCCAAAAGATTTCATTAGATTTGAGATTGGTATTCAATCAACATATGAAGAGACAAACAAAGCCGTTAAAAGAATACAAAATTTTGATAAGATAAGAGAAAATGTAGATAGATTACATGAAGGTGGAGTTGTTGATTTACATCTTGACTTGATTGCCGGTCTCCCATATGAGACGTGTGAAAGGTTTAAAGACTCCTTCAACGAAGTTTTCAGCTTGAGAGCGAAGGAAGTTCAATTAGGTTTTTTAAAGTTGCTTAGAGGGACAAATTTACGAAAACAAGCTGAAATTTATGGATATCTATATGATTTAGAAGGACCATATGAAATATATCAAAATAACTCTTTATCAGTAGAAGATGTAAGTAGAATAAAGATAGTTGAAGATATGTTAGAAAAGTATTGGAACAGTGGCAGATTCAAAGGAACAATGGATATAATATTTTCAAAAGAGGAAAATAAGAATTACTTTGAATGGTTCTATCAATTAGGATTGTTCTATGCAAAACAAGGGATACCTAGAATAGGACATCATTTAGATCAAATATATAGAGCACTTCATGATTTTATAAAGCCAGAGGGAGTATTACTAAAAACTCTTTTACTAGATTACTATGGACAATTTAAAATTCGGCCAAAAAGATTTATTGAACCTACACTTGAAACAAAAGAAAAAAAGCAGTTTATAAGGCTGCTTCTTAAAGATAATTTATTTATGTCTAAAAATGATTTAGATCCTAGTATTTTATATAAGTATACATATTACGAAAAAATAAATGAAAATCAATATTTGTTGATTCAATATAAAGACAATAATTCTAAGTTCATTGAATACAATATTAATCAATTATAATATCATCTAAATTATCATCAAATCCTTCTTTTTTTACTTTAAAAGATTTGTATTTGGTAAGTTCTTCATTTAGTTGTTTAAAAATCAACCCAATCAATGTAGCATCATCTAAAAACCCAATAAGTGGAACAAAATCAGGAATTACATCAGCAGGATTTACTAAGTATAATAAACCACCAATGATTATAAGCATTGATTTTTTAGAAATTTCACGATAACTACCATTTTTATAGTCTTTAAGAAGGGAATATAAGACTTTTCCTTCAGACAAAAGATTGTTATCTTTGATTAAAAGGAAAACCTTTGTCAATTTTTGCAGAAGAGATCCCATTTTACTTGGGTCGTTGTAAACACGCTCACTTTTTTTTGAATCTGTATAACGCTTAAAATCATCATTTGTAAATTCTTTTTTCATAGTTTTATCCTTTCAAAGATATGATTTGTAATGATGTAATTATAACATATAAAAGTAAATAAATATATAATTTCTATTATAGAAGAAGGTGATAAAATGTATAAAATTATAGTGCAATATGTTGTGATCATGAGTGTTGTGACATTTATTGTTTTTGGAGCAGATAAGGGACTTGCAAAAGCACAAGAAAAAAAGAAAAAGAAGCAACGAATCAGTGAAGATACATTGATGCTATTATCGATGATAGGGGGCTGTTATGGGGCGCTGATTTCTATGTATCTATTTAGACATAAAATTAATAAAACAAAATTTAAGTATGGAATTCCAGCAACTGTGATTGCTTTCTCTTTATTATTATATTTAGTAGAGAAATTATTATAAATTTACTCTTGACTTTGTCACTAATTAGTGATACTATATCTCTGTAGATTAAGTAACAAAGTATAGAAGGGAGAAATATGCAATCAGGAATTGAAATGAAATTAGTTATAGGCTTGAATAGAGTAATACAAGCATTGAATAGAAAACAAAATGATTTTGTTAGTAAATATGGTTTAACATTACCACAATTTGGTGTTTTAGAAGCATTATATTTCAAGGGACCAATGTGTGTTAATGACATAATTGAGAAAACACTATCAACAAGTGGAAATATGACGGTAGTAATTGAGAATCTTAGAAAAGATGAATTTGTAAAGAAAGAAAAAGATATATTCGATAGAAGAAAGTTTGTTATTTCTTTGACTTATAAAGGTAAGATGTTAATAGAAGAGATCTTTGATAAGCATGCTGAGAACACTGTAGAGTTCTTTGACGATATGAAAAAAAATGAAAAGCAAGAATTACTTGCACTATTACTAAAATTAAGAAGTGAGAAATAGTCTCATTTTTTTTGAAACAATATCACTAACTAGTAGTTTTAAAACTAAACCTAAGGAGAAAATTATGATTAGAAAAATAGATAAAAACAATATGGGGAAATCAGACTTAGGATGGCTGAAGTCAATATTTCATTTTTCATTTGCCGAATACCACAATCCTAAAAATATTAATTTTGGTGTATTAAGAGTTATAAATGATGATTTAATAGCTGAGAACACAGGTTTCCCATTACACCCACATAAAGATATGGAAATAATAACATATGTGGTTAATGGAGAAGTAACACACACAGATAGTATTGGAAACGAAAGTGTAATAAGACGGGGCGAGGTTCAATATATGAGTGCAGGAACTGGAATATACCACTCAGAAGCAAATAATTCAAGTACAGAAGTTTTAAGAGCATTACAGATATGGATATTGCCAGATTTTAGGAATCATGTTCCCAACTATGGAGAATACAGATTTGAATGGTCTGATAGAAAAAATAAATTTTTACATATGGTATCTAGCAAAAGTGGAGCAGCACCGATAAAGATAAATCAAGACATAAATATATACACTATATTTTTAGAAAAAGGATTGAGTGAAGAATTCCAAGTTACTAATGGTAGACAAGCATATTATGTTCAAATAGAAGGAGAAGCAGACGTTAATGGAGAAAAATTATGTCAAAGTGATGCTTTAGAATCGATAAGTGAGAACTTAAAAATAGATGCAAAGATAGATTCACATATTATGATTTTTGAGATGGCTGAGCGTGAAGATTTGAAATAAAGAGGAAAAAGGGCTAAAAATATGGTATAATAAATTCAAATTATAGAGAACAAAAAAATAAAAAATATAGGAGTAAAGAACATGAAATCGGGATTTATAGCAATAGTTGGAAGACCAAATGTAGGTAAGTCAACACTTATGAACAAATTAATAAAAGAGAAGGTAGCGATTGTTTCAGATAAAGCAGGAACTACACGTGATCAGATCAAAGGTATAATAAATATAGGAGAAAA
>JAGOYM010000036.1 GCA_018059165.1 Leptotrichiaceae bacterium
TTCAATCTTTCGTTTTATCAATGAATTCTTTCGTTTTATATATCACACCTTTATCAACTAAGATTGATTTATGCGTATCTCCGTTAATAAGTTCATACTCACAGTTCTCAATCTTTGCAGTTGCAACTGGAACCATGCCATCATCTTGACCTTTTATTATCATTGAATAGAAATAGTTATTTGACTTATTCCCCATAAATACTTTACATTTATAATTTGGAGCTGCCAATGTATTTGCAAAACTATTTTCTTTCATACTTAGTTCAAAGAATGCTTTTCCTAATCCATATTTTATTGCTTGTGCTAGAAAGCTATCTGCTAGGTCTGTTCCATGTGTTGGTGGAGAAATAAATATAACATTTTTCAAATTCTCTATTTTATTTTTTATAAGGAACTCTCTGATGACTAGTGTTCCCATCGAATGGGTTATAAAATACTTTTCTTTATCTTTTGGAATTGATTTAATTACGGGCTCAATATATTTTCTAGAAATCTCTTCAATATTATCTATAGTTGATGGATATTGAATACTAATTACCTCATATCCTTCTCTAATATATAGCTCCCCTATTTTCTTCAAATCATCGTGATTTCTATAAACCCCGTGTACTAATATCATTACTTTATTTTTGTTTTTATTTTTATTATCCTTTTGAGAGTTTTCATATTTTTTAACATCATATTTTGCAAACAAAATTCTTCTAAGGACTCCGTAATTTAATATCTCTATTGAAATTATAAGCACTAGAAGAAATTGTATGAGCTTAATTATATTTTTTTTTAGCCTATTCGAAAACTTCAATCGCATTTTTTACCTCATTACCCAATGCTACATTTAATGCCACTAATGCTACTTCTATTTGTGAATCATCAGGTTCTTTTGTTGTTATTTTTTGTAACCACATTCCAGGTATAGATATCATTTTTGCAAAAATATTATCTAGTCTATAACTTGTCCAACGTTGAATTTCATAAGATATTCCAGCAACTATAGGAACAAATGGAACTCTTGTAAATATTTTATATACAATTAGTAAAAATATATTTTTAGGTAGTGGAAATAATGTATCTACTAATGAAAACACAATTATACTTATAAACATTACTAGTAAAAGAAAACTTGTTCCACATCTTGGATGAAGTCTTGTTGACATTCTAGCATTTTCAACCGAAAGTTCTTTTCCTGATTCGTAGTTATATATTGATTTATGTTCTGCACCATGATATTGAAATACTCTTTGAATATCTTTCATAAATGATATTCCCCAAATATAACCAATGAATATTACTAATCTCATTATTGCCTCAACAACATTTGCTGCAAATTTATTAGAGTGAAATAGTACACTTCCGATAATTGAAGGTAACACCATAAATACACCTACACCTAGAAGCAATGAAAATGTTACTGTTGTGATTACTTCTTTATCTGATAATGTTTCTTCTTCTTCACCCGCTTGATTTGATGCAAATATTAATTCTTTTGTTCCCATAATCATAGCATCGAACAACATAACGACACCACGTGCAAATGGAGTTTTAACCCATCTGTTACTTTTAGCTGTTAATTCCTTTTTTCTGTATACTATTGTTCCATCTTTTCTTCTTACTGCTGTTGCAATCGCTTTTGGACCTCTCATCATTACACCTTCAATTACTGCTTGTCCTCCAACAATTATTTTATTGTCCATCTATGTTTTCTCCTTATATTCTCTTTATTATTTTTCCATCATAAGTGTATTATGTAATCTTAATAGTGCTCTTACTATATGCTCTGCTTTAAACTTACTAATACCTTTTACACTGTTCATCATTTCTGCATCTGCGTCTAATATATTAGGTAATGTTTCAAATTTATTTATTACTAGATCAATATCCTTTTTTGTAAGCCTATTTACTGTATTTAGCATTCTATAACCTTTTGGAACAACTTTTTCATCAAAGCTTGCTGCTCTTGTTCCATATCCTAATATTGAAACGATATTATTCTGACTCAATAAATCTTCCTCTGACAACTGTCTAATTCTCTCAAATATTGTATCCGCTCTATCTTTTGAATGATTATAATCTTTAATCAAATTATATAACCCATCCTCTAATCCTAACATTATTTCATCATATTGAGTAACTATTAAACGACCTTCATTACCTAACTCTAAAATATAATCATCTAACTCATCAGCCATTTTAAATAGTAATGCATATTTTTTTATTACTTCTTCAACTTCATTAAGTGTTATCATATTATCAAATTCTAATATTGTAAGATTTGTAAGATGATTCTCAATTGCCACTGTATATTTTTCAAGTGCCATCATTGCTTGAGATGCTTTTACAATTAAGTCTTTTATATCATTTAATGTATAACGAAAACTTCCTTTATAGACTGTAATTTTATTTCTACGTTCTGAAACAGCAATTGCCAAATGACCCGTTTGTTTTGCAAATCTATCTGCTGTTCTATGTCTTGTTCCACTCTCATCAGTCTTTATTGAAAAATCTGGCTGTAATTGTAAATTTGCAGAATATATTTTCTTTATATCTTCTGATAAAATAATTGCTCCATCCATTTTTGCTAATTCATACATTCTTTGTGGTGTATAATCTGCATTAATTTCAAATCCTCCACCAATTAATCCTGGAAAATCTGTTGGTTTACCTAATAAAATAAGCGCTCCTAACTCTGCTTCTTGAATTCTATTCAAAGCTGATCTTAATGGAGTTCCAGGTGCTATAATTGTAAAAATTCCATCTATTATTTTTTTTCTACTTGTCTCTCTCTTTTTCACTATTACTCACCCTCTCTACTAACTCTCTTATGTTACTCAAATAATTAAGTTTTATTTTATATTTTTCTTTTTTCAAATCATTTTTATGACCTTCTGGTAAATAAACACCTGTAAATCCTAGTTTTTCTAATTCTTTTATTCTAATCTTGATTAGTGACACTTTCCTTATTTCTCCTCGTAATCCTAATTCACCTATTGCTGCAATTTTTTGGCTGATTGGGGTGTTATGAAGTGTTGATAATAGTGAAAATACAACTGCTAAGTCAGAACTTCTATCTTTTAATACTAATCCTCCTGGTACATTTATATATATATCTTTTGAGTTAATATCCATTTTTAAGGACTTAGATAATACTGCACTTAATATTTCTACTCTATTTCTATCATATCCTTCAACAATCCTCTTAGGTAACCCAAAATTTGGAGTATTTAACAATGACTGAACCTCAAATAAGAAAACTCTACTTCCTTCAACAATAGGTACAATAATACTTCCTATATTTTTTTCTTCTCTGTCACTTATGAAGAATTCTGAAGGGTTCTTTACTTCTGCTATCCCATCTTCTTTCATATCAAATATTGATATTTCATTCGTTGATCCATATCTGTTTTTTATTGATCTAATGATTCTGTAATAGCTGTTTTCTTCTCCTTCAATTTGTAAAACTGCATCTACCATGTGTTCAAGAAGCTTTGGTCCAGCTAATTTACCATCTTTAGTAATATGTCCAACTATATAAAATGAAATCTCATTTTTCTTTGCTAATTCAACTATTTTTAATGTTGTTTCCCTTATTTGCGTCATACTTCCAGGTATTGAGTTAACATTTTCTGAGTACAATGTTTGAATGGAATCTATAACAACAACTTTAGGTTTATCTCTTAGTATTACACTTTCTATTTTCTCTATATTTGTCTCATTTAATACATAAAGTGATGAACTATTGACATTTACTCTTGATGCTCTTTGCTTTATTTGTCTAGCGGACTCTTCTCCCGATATATAAAAAACGTTACTTAATTTAGAATATTCTTCAAGTATTTGTAGCAACAAGGTTGATTTTCCTATACCAGGACTTCCTGTTATTAGTACAACTTCACCTTTTACTAATCCTCCACCTAATACCCTGTCAAACTCTTCAAATTTAGTTACTGTTCGAAATTCTTTTTCTATCTCGATCGATCCAATATTTGAAATTACAACTTCATCAGTTTGAAGTGCCTTAAATGTTTTTTTTATATCTAGTTCTTCTTCAAGTGTTCCCCAAGAATCACAATTAGGGCATTTTCCGAGCCATTTTACTGATGTATAGCCACATTCTGAACATACATATTTTAGTTTTTCTTTAGCCATGTTCTCTCATCCCTTTTAACCTATCATTTGTTTTTTTGACTCATTAATCTTACGCGTTATTATGCCTTCGATGCATTCTGGAACAAACTTATCAAGTTCTCCGCCATTTATAGCAATCTCTTTTACAAGACTTGAACTTAAATATAAATACTCTCTTGAAGCACTTAAAAAAATTGTTTCGAATTCACTTTTAGCAAGTGTTTCATTGGTAAGTGTGAATTGTAATTCATATTCATAATCAGAAACTGCTCTTAATCCTCTTAGTAGAATATCTATTTTTTCATTTTTTATGAAATCAACTAATAGCCCATCAAAAACTTTAACTTTAGCATCTATTTTTTCTGCTTTTAGAACTTCTTCAATCATTTGTTTTCGTTCTTCTGACTCAAACCAATAATTTTTTGAAGAATTCATAAATACGCCAACAATTAAATTATCAAAAAGGTGCGATGCTCTTTTTATAATATTTAAGTGACCTTTTGTTATTGGGTCAAAGCTACCTGGATATAATGCTATTTTATTCATTGTTGTTCTCCTCTACTTGATCCCGAATTTTCTAAATGTTGCAAAGTATCCTTAGCAGCATTTTTTTCTGCTTCTTTTTTACTTTTTCCAGATCCTATTCCTACTATTTTAGAATTTAATTTAACAGCTACTTCAAATTTCTTACTATGATCAGGTCCTTTTTCAGCTATTATTTCATATGTTGGTAATTTATGAAATTTGCTTTGAAACATCTCCTGTAATATTGTTTTATAGTCTTTTGTTTCTTCTATTTCATGTAAATTTTCAATTTTATCTTTTAAAAATGTCAATGCTATATTTCTTGTTGTGTAGTAGTCAGAATCTTTAAAAATTGCTCCTATTAGTGCTTCAAATGCATCTCCTAGTATTGATTTTCTTGATTTCCCCCCTGTTAATGTTTCACCATTACTAAGATATAAATATTCACCTAACTCTAGTTCAGAAGCTATTTTTGAAAAAACTGGCTCACTTATAATTTGACTTTTACTCTTTGCTAGTTCACCTTCTGATTCAGTATCCATAACATCATAAATATATTCTGTTGTTATCAAATCTAATACTGCATCGCCAAGAAATTCTAGCTTCTCATTATTTATTTTCTTAGAATATGAGTTTTCATTTGCAAATGATCTATGAGTCAATGCTTCTATTAATAAGTCAATATCTTTAAATTCATATCCTATTTTATTCATTAATTCTGATAATTTATTATCCATTTTTAATCTCCTAGTTACTTCTTATTTATTTTTTATCATATTTATATATGCTAAGAAAACTAGAATAAATACCATGAAATAGCATTCAATCTAGTTTCCTCTTCATATTGATTATCCGTTATATTTCTTCATTGCTATTACAGCGTTGTGACCACCAAATCCAAATGTATTTGATAATCCTATTCTTATATCTCTCTTCACAGGTTTATTTGGTACATAATCTAAATCACAAATAGGATCTGGATTATCTTGGTTTATTGTTGGTGGCAATATCCCTTCATTAATTGCTAATGCTAAGAATCCTGCTTCAACACCTCCTGTACCTCCTAAAATATGCCCTGTAGCACCTTTTGTTGAACTCACTGCTAGTTTATATGCGTGGTCTCCAAAAAGTGTTTTTATTGCTGCAGTTTCATTTTTATCATTTGCTGGTGTTGATGTTCCATGAGCATTAATGTAATCTACTTCTGTTATATCTGCTTCCGCTTCATCTAATGCCATTTTCATTGCTCTCACTGCACCTTCTCCACCTTCTGATGGTGAAGTCATATGGTACGCATCCCCTGTTGATCCGTAACCTACTATTTCAGCATATATTTTTGCTCCTCTTGCTTTTGCCTGCTCAAGTTCTTCTAGAATTAATATTCCTGCACCTTCACCCATTACAAATCCTGCTCTATCTGCTGTAAAAGGTCTTGATGCTTTTTTAGGATCTTCAATTGTAGATAATGCTTTTAAGTTTGCAAAACCTGCAATTCCACTAGGAGTGATTGTTGCTTCAGCTCCTCCAGCAATCATTGTATCTGCTTTACCTAATTTTATTATTTCATATGCATCTCCAATAGAATTAGTCCCTGCTGCACAAGCTGTAACCACAGATGTATTTGGCCCTTTTGCACCTAAATATATTGATACATTACCAGCAGCCATATTAACAATAGCTCCAGGAATATAGAATGGTGATACTCTTCTTGAACCTTTTTCAAGTAATTTACCAACTTCTGTTTCAATTATTTCTAATCCACCAATTCCTGAACCAACTATTACTCCAGTTCTTTCTGCATTTGATTCGTCAATAACAAATTTTGAATCTTCTAATGCCAATTTAGATGCTGCAACAGCAAATTGTGAAAATCTTGCAAGTTTTTTTATTTCTTTTTTTTCTATATAATCTTCTGGGTTAAAATCTTTAACTTCACCTGCAATATGAATTGATTGTTCTGTTGTGTCAAATGCTGTTATTTTATCTATTCCACATTCACCATTTAAAACTCTTTCCCACGTCTTTTGCTTTCCTATCCCTAGTGATGTTATTAATCCAATTCCTGTAACGACAACTCTTCTCATTTGTCCACCTCTTCTAATTTTTTTTATATACTTATATAATACAAGATTTTCAATAATATTTCAATAAAAAAAGGGGAAAAATCCCCAATATTTTTTAGAATTAACCTTTTGCTTGAATATAGTCAATTACATCTTTTACAGTTTTAATGTTTTGTGCATCTTCATCAGGTATTTCGACATCAAATTCTTCTTCGAAAGCCATGATAAGTTCAACTGTATCTAATGAGTCCGCTCCTAAATCATCTATAAACGACGCATCTTCAGTAACTTGTGCTTCGTCCACACCTAATTGGTTGGCAACTATTGTTTTAATTTTATCTAGCATTTAATCCACCTCCATCCCAAGTATTATATCAAATAAAATTTGATAATGCAATCTTAAATTACACCTATTATATTTAAATTTCATTAATGTTGTTAACGTTTTCTATACTTACAAGGTTTATATCAGAATCTATTTTTTTTATAAGCCCTGAAAGTACTTTTCCTGGCCCAATTTCATAGATTGTATCTACTCCCAATTCTTTCAATTTTTGAATAGTTTCAACCCATTTTACTGGTCCAAAAGTTTGATTATATAGTTCATTTTGAATTTCTTCAGTTTCTTGTAAAATATTTGTAGTTGTATTTGCAATAATTGGTATTATCGATGTTTTCCATTCGTACTTAGAAAATTCTGCTTTGATTAGCTCAGCTACAGGTTTCATTAATGAAGAATGAAATGGTCCTGAAACTGCTAATGGTAACGCTCTTTTAGCACCTTTTTCCTTAAATATAGGAAGAGAATTTTCTATTACACTCAAGTCTCCAGCAACAACAGTTTGTTTTGGCTCGTTGTAATTAACTGGTTCAATCACTCCATCAATTTCATTACATATAGATTCTACTTCATCTGATGAAAGTCCTAGTATTGCTGCCATTCCACCTGAAATTTTTGCCTCACTCATTAGTTTTCCTCTAGTTGATATTAGACTGATGGTATCTTCTATTGTTAACACCCCAGCAGAATACAAACTAGAATATTCTCCTAAACTATGTCCTGCAACATAATCTACTTTAATTCCCTTATCCATAAGTAATTTTGCTAATATTGTAGAAACCATTGCAATTGATGGTTGTGCATTTCTAGTATCTTTCATATCATCTTCTGTTCCATTAGCCATTATATTTTTTAAATCTTTATTATCAATACTATTATAAATATTATCAATTAATCCCTTTGTTTCATTATTAACTGATTCGTATAATTTTTCGCCCATTCCTACGTATTGTGTTCCCTGTCCAGGAAATACAAATGCAACTTTACTCATTAAATCCTCCTACTTAACTTCTTTTGCATCTTCAATATCTGAAGTATTTTTTTGTGTTTTAATCATTGTATTATCTGTTTTCATGTTTGCTTTTGCTGAATTAATTACTTTCGTATTTCTTTCTGATACTCCTTTTACTAGTAAAAGTACTCCAAAAATCAAAATTACTATTGGAAATGTTATTTTAAATTGATCAGGATAAAACTCTTGTACATATAAATAAACTGCTAATCCTGCTAGTAACCATCCAAATGTTTTTTTCTTTATAAGTCCGAAATACAAACCTATTAAAAATAAAACTAATTGTTCATTTAAAAACATCCTTACTATACTATCCGGTATAAATTGTCTAATTGTGAAAAATAAACCCATCAAAACTAATAGTACTCCTAAAAAAATCTTGTTATTCATATAAAATACCTCCATATTTTCATTTAATATCATTTTACCTCGATTATATCAATTGTCAACTTATTTTGACCATTCAAAAATTGTAGATCCGTATGTTAATCCACCACCGAAACCAATCATTATTACTTTATCCCCTTTTTTTACTCTTCCTTCTTTTACTGCTTCATCAAGTGCAATAGGTATTGTTGCAGCAGATGTATTTCCATATTTATCTAAATTAACATAGAATTTTTCAAGTGGTTGGTTTAATCTTTTTGCAATTGATTCAATAATTCTTATATTCGCTTGATGAGGAATAAATAAATCAATATCATCAATATCCATACTTGCATCTCCTAGAGATTTTGCAACTGTTTCTGGAAATACTCTAATTGCAAATTTAAAAATCTCTCTACCGTTCATTTTCATGAAATGATCTTTATTTTTTAGAACTTCCTCTGTGAAAGGTATTTTTGACCCACTAGAAGGTACAATTAATTCTTTTGCGCCTGAACCATCAGCTTCTAAATTACTTGCTAAGTATCCACCTGTTTCTACTTCACCTAACACAGCCGCCCCTGCTCCGTCACCAAATAAAATACATGTTCCTCTATCTTCCCAATCTAGTATTCTTGTGAACGTATCAGCACCAATTACTAAAACTTTTTTATATACTCCAGCTTTTATAAAACTATATCCTGTAACTAGTCCATATACAAATCCTGTACATGCTGCTTCAAGATCAAATCCAGAAGCTTTAATGCCTAGTTTATCTTGAACCAATGCTGCTGATGAAGGCATAGAATAATCTGGTGTTGATGTAGCAACAATTACTAAATCTATTTCATTTTTATCGATTCCAGCATCTTCTATTGCTTTTAATGCTGCTTCATATGCCAAATCTGATGTTGCTTGATCATCTGCTGCTATTCTTCTTTCTTTAATCCCTGTTCTTGTTTGTATCCATTCATCATTCGTATCAACTATTTTTGATAAATCATCATTTGTTAATATTTTTTCTGGTAGGTATGACCCAGTTCCTAAAATTCCTACTTTCATATTTCACCGCCATATTTTATTTTATGTATAATTTTCTTATGCACTTATAATAACATTTTTTTCTTACTTTTTCTACAAATTTTACGTGTATAAATAAAAAAAAGCAAGATCTAAATCTTGCTCTTTATTATTCAGAGTCTGAACTCTCTTCTGTCTTTAAAACTTGTCTACCTTTGTAAACCCCTGTTTCTAAGTTCATTCTGTGAGGTCTTCTTACAGTTCCATCAGCTTCAACAACAATGTTGATAGCCGATATAGAATCATGAGCTCTTCTCATGTTTCTTTTTGCTTTAGAAGTTTTTTTCTTAGGTACTGCCATTGTAACGACTCCTTTCTACAAATAAAATATGTAATTAATTAATATTATTAACCTAATAAAATGCTTAATACAAGATATTATAATAAATTAGTTTATGTTTGTCAAGTAAAAATTATTGACCTCGAGAACGTTCGTATCTTTTTCTCTCATTTTCATCCAAATATTTTTTTCTAAGTCTAATTGACTCAGGAGTTATTTCTACTAATTCATCGTCTTCTATATACTCAAGTGCTAATTCTAATGTGAAATCTTTTGGTGGTGCTAATTTAACTGAATCATCACTTCCAGATGCTCTCATATTTGTAAGTTTTTTTCCTTTACATACATTTACAACTAAATCATTTTCTCTTGAATGTTCTCCAACTATCATTCCAGTATACACATCTATACCTGGTGCAATAAATAATATTCCTCTTGGTTGTAGATTATTTAATGAATATGCTAAACTTGTCCCTGGATCCATTGAAATCAATACACCTTTTCTTCTTGTTACTACTTCACCTCTAAATGGCTCGTAATCAAAGAATGAATGATTTAGTATTCCAGTTCCTCTTGTTTCTGTCAAGAATTCATTTCTAAACCCTATCAATCCTCTAGAAGGTACTTTAAATTCTAATCTTGTGTATCCATCACTACCTTGTACCATATTAAGCATTTCACCTTTTCTTAGTCCTATTTTCTCGATAACAACACCTACGAATTCATCTGCTACATCAATTATAGCTAATTCTATTGGCTCTTGCTTCTCACCATCTACATCTTTAAATATTACTTCTGGTTTAGAAACAGCTACTTCATAACCTTCTCTTCTCATATTTTCAAGTAATATAGATAATTGAAGTTCTCCTCTTCCTTTAACAATAAATGCATCTGGAGAGTCTGTCATTTCTAATCTCATACTTACATTATGATTAACTTCTTTTTGAAGTCTCTCTAAAAGATTTCTTGAAGTAACAAATTTACCTTCTTTTCCTGCAAATGGTGAATCATTTACAAGGAATGTCATAGCTAATGTTGGCTCATCTATATCAATAAGTGGAAGTGCTCTTGGATTTAATCTATCCGCAACTGTTTCCCCTATATCAATTCTTGGAAGTCCAGCTATTGTTACTATATCTCCAGCAACAGCTTGCTCTAATTCAACTTTTTTCAATCCTTGGTAACCATAAATTTTTGTTGCTTTATAATTTACTAGTTCTCCATCTCTTTTTATTAATGTTACATCTTGATTTTTTGTTATTACACCGTTATATATTATTCCATTACCTAATTTTCCAACATATTCATCATACTCAGTATTTGTTATAAGAACTTGTAACGGTTCATTAACGTCACCTTCTGGATCATCTACATGCTTTAATATCATATCAAATAAAGGTGTCATATCTACATCTTCGTCATCTATTCCTATTTTTGCAAATCCATTTTTTGCAGATGCATATACAACTGGGAAATCTAATTGTAAATCATTTGCTCCTAAATCAACAAATAAATCAAATACTGTATCTACTATTTTATCAGGATCAGAATTTGGTCTATCTATTTTGTTTATTACAACTATTGGTCTTAATCCATGTTCCAGTGCTTGCTTTAGTACATATTTTGTCTGTGGCATAACTCCTTCAAAAGCATCTACTAACAGTAATACTGAATCAACCATTTTTAATATTCTTTGAACTTCTCCACCAAAATCTGCATGGCCAGGAGTATCTATAATATTTATTTTATAATCTTTGTATTGCAGTGAAGCATTTTTAGAAAAAATTGTTATTCCTCTTTCTTTTTCTAAGTCATTACTATCCATTATTCTGTCATCAACTTTTTCATGTTCCCCAAAAGTTCCAGATTGTTTAAGTAGTGCATCGACTAGTGTTGTTTTTCCATGATCAACATGGGCTATTATTGCTACGTTTTTTATGTTCATTTATCTCTCCTTTTTCATTAATCATAGTATTATATCATATATTTACATTTTTTCATAGTTTTGAAGAGTATAATTCTTTCTCAAATAAAAAAAGGGTACTTT
>JAGOYM010000037.1 GCA_018059165.1 Leptotrichiaceae bacterium
CCTTTTTCAATCTTACCACCTGGAAATTCCCACATAAGTGGCAAAGTCATATTTACAGACCTTTGGGCACAAAATATTTTATCGTCATCTAATATAACAGCACCTACAACATTTATTATTTTTTTCAAAAAGAACAGTCCTTTCAGTTGATTTTTTAAATTATTCTACCATTCTAGGGATAAAGAGTCAAATGTTGACATTTCGTTAGAAATAATATATACTTTTTCTAACGAAATGAGGTGAGACTATGATAAGACCAAAATATAATCAATTAATAAGCGAAAGAATTAAAAGGTTTCAAGAAGGAGATGTATTTATAACATCTGATTTTTCTGATGTAGCAACAGTTTCAGCTATAAATATGTCACTTTCGAGATTGCTAGCAGAAAAAAAAATAAGAAGAATAATCAGAGGCATATACGAAAAACCCAAATATAATAGAATGTTGAAAGAATATGTAACCCCAGATATAGAAAAAGTTGCAAGTGCTATAGCAAGAAATTATAATTGGTCAATAGCACCATCAGGTGAGACTGCATTAAATTTATTGAAAATATCTACACAAATACCTGCAATTTGGAGTTACGTAAGCGATGGACCATATAAAGAATATGAATATGATGGAATAAAAATAAAATTTAAGCATGCAGCTCAAAAAGAAACATCAGGCCTTTCATATATGACTGCATTAATAATTCAAGGGATAAAAGCTATAGGTAAAGAAAACATATCAAAAAAAGAAATCAATAAAATAAAATCTATTTTACTAGAAAAAGATAAAAGATCAATAGTGATGGAAGCTCATGGAACTACAGCATGGATATATGAAGTTATAAAAAAAGTAACAGAATAATAAAATATTTTGTGGAGGGGTAATGGAAAAAATTGCTAAGTTAAGTGAGATTGAAAGAGAAGAAATATTTAGGAATACAGCACAAAGAATGAAAGTACATCCGGCAATTATTGAGAAAGATTTTTGGGTGTGTTATATTTTAAATTATCTTTTCAAAAAATCAAAATGGTCGAAGGCTTTTGTATTTAAAGGAGGTACAAGTTTATCTAAGGCATATAATCTTATTCAGAGATTCTCAGAAGATATAGATTTAATTTTAGACTGGAGATTATTAGGATATGGTGATAGTGAACCTTGGAATGACAGAACAAACACTAAACAAGATTTGTTTAATAAAGAAGCAAACGAAAGAGCATTTGAATTTCTTAAAGATGTACTTTTGAAGGAGTTAAATGAAGATATAAGAAGAGATTTAAAAGATAATATAGAATTCTATATAAGTTTGGATGACAAACAAACAATAAATTTTGTTTATCCTCAAAATTTTTTTAATAAATCAATTTTACAAGAAATAAGGCTAGAATTTGGAGCGTTAGCCTCTTGGACACCAACAGAAAAAGCATTAATTAGTTCATTCGTAGCAGAAGAATATCCACAAATATTTAAGAAAACAACAATAGAAGTACCCACAGTAACAGCGAATAGAACTTTCTGGGAGAAGATAACAATACTACACAAAGAAGCTAATCGTAACTCAGGAAAATTCCCTCTGAGGTATTCAAGACACTATTATGATTTATATTGTTTAGCTAAGTCAAATATAAAGAAGGAAATTTTACAAGATAAAGAAATGTTAAGTGATGTTGTCAAATTCAAAAGTAAATTTTATAGATCAAAATGGGCGAGATATGAGGATGCAAAAATTGGAACAATAAAATTAATACCAGATTCCAAATATATGAGAGAACTAGAGAGCGACTATGTTAAGATGCAAAGTATGCTATATGGAGAAGTTCCTGAATTCAGTGAAATTATGATAATGATAAAAGAATTAGAAAAAGAAATAAATACTTTAAAATAGATATATTCCCTATGCAAACATCCAATTTATGGGTTATACTATAGGTAAGAAAAGATGAAATGAGGGATTATTATGGGAGCATGGGAAGTGAATGTTTTTAAAAATGACTCGGCACTAGACTGGTTGGAGGAATTTGTACAATTTCCTGAAAGATCTACTATAGATGTTATATTAGATGAGATACTTGAAGAGGATTATGTTGACTCTTGGGCAGCAGAGGAAGCGCTTGCTGCAGTAGAAGTTGTTGCAATTGCTAGAGGAAAATCTAAAGAAAAATTGAAACAATTAGAAAAAGTTGATTTTACAGAATTGAATGGAGAAATAGATACTAAACTCATAGCTAAATGTGTAGAAGTTCTTGATAGAATAGTCAAAAAGAATGACCAAAATGAGATTTATGAATTATGGGAAGATACAGATACTTTACCAAAATGGTTAGATTTGATAAAAGATATGAAAAAAAGAATAAAAGAATAAAAGAATAGGAGATATGCATCAATGATAAAAACAAAATTAATAATATTTGATCTAGATGGAACACTACTTAACACAATAGGAGTAATAACAAAAGCACTAAATAAAGCATTAGTAGATTTCGGATTTGAAACATACGAAGAAGAAGATGTAAAAAGTAAGGTAGGTTATGGACCTAGAAGACTTATAGAAGATTCAGTTCCAAACATAGATGCCGAACTTAGAGAAAAGATCTATAAAAATAATAGAAAATATTCTGATGAATTAACATATGACAGTGAAATGTTTGAGAATATAGATAAATTATTAGATGGACTTGAGGCAAAAGGAATAAAAATAGCAATCAACACAAATAAAAGTCACCATAGAGCCGTAATCATTTCGGAAAAGATATTTTCTAAATGGAAATTTTGTGATGTAATAGGGTATACAGAAGGAGATGTAGGTAAACCAGATCCTGAAAATGCACTTAAAATAATGAAAAATGCAGGAGTTACAAGAGAAGAAACAATATATGTTGGAGACATGATTGTTGATTATGAAACTGCAAAAAATGCAGGAATGAGAATAGCGCTCTGCGATTGGGGATTTGAAAAAAGAGATGAATTGAAGAAGCTAGAGTGCGATATTTATCTGAAAAAACCAGAAGATTTATTGAAGTATTTATGATATAATTATGAATAGAAAACAAAAATCAGGAGGTAAGTCATGAGTTTTATTACAAAAGTAAAAAATGATTTCACATTAATATCAGTTCTTTTAATACCAGTAGCAGTAGCGATTAACTTTGTTGGAGGACAGCTAGCAATGGCGCTTAAATTGCCAATATATCTAGATTCAATCGGAACAATGTTAGTTGGATTAATAGCGGGGCCGTGGGTTGGAGCAGCTACAGGACTACTTACAAGTGTCATGAACGGTATATTAGCACCTACTTATATTGGATTTGCACCAATATCAATTCTAATAGGTATTACTGCAGGATTACTTTCTAAATATAAAATGATGTCAAATCCTATAAAAATAGTAGTAAGCATAATAATAATGCTATTAGTAGTTACATTACCTCAAGTTCCAATAATTATATATGGTTACAATGGAGCAACTGGTACTGGAAGTGCCGCAGTAACAGCAGCGTTCATGAAAGCTGGAGATCCACTTTGGATTGCTGTTTGGAAATCAACAATATTATCTGAATTTATAGACAAACCTATTTCATTGATGGTAGCATTTTTAACAGTATTGAGTATGGCATCAAGATATTTGTCAAAATTCAAGTATGGTGAACAATATATGAGAAAAAATAAGAAAACAAATATAGACGAGATAGCATAGAAATAATACAAAAGAATAACGGGGGAAATAGCATTGAGTAAAAGAATAGACTTAGTGAAAAACTTATATCCCACAACAAAATTTATAGGAGTAATTGTAATTATCTTATCAGCATTTATAGTGCCTGGTTGGAAGTACTCTTACTCTATATTTTTTGTCTGTGCGTTAATAGCATTAATATCAGGCAAGCTTAAAGGATACTTGCTAATTACTGTAAATAGCTTAGGGATACTTATATTTTTTATGTTTTTAATACAGGCGGTTCTAATTCCGTCAGGTGAGATATTATATAAAATAGGATTTATAAATGTTTACAAAGATGGATTTTACCAAGCACTTAATTTTTCATCAAAATTAGTTGCATTTACATCAGCATTCATACTATTTTTCAGAGTAACGACAGTTAAAGACTTCATTCTTTCACTAGAAAATATGGGTCTTCATCCGAAAGTAACGTATGTTATAATGTCTACATTACAAATGATTCCTGAGATGAAAAAAGAAGCAGGTGTAATAAGTGATGCACAGAAAACAAGAGGTGTTGAGACAGAAGGAAATATATTTGTTAGAGCAAAAGCATTCGTTCCCGTATTAATACCGTTAGTTCTATCTTCAATAGCAAAGACAGAAGAGAGAGCAATTACTCTTGAGTCAAGGGCATTTTCATCAGGAGCAAAGAAAACAAGATTATACAATATAAAAAAGACGAAAAATGATACAATAGCAATAATTATTTTAGTAGTGTTCTTAATATTGTGTATAGGTTGGAGAGTGTTAACAATATGGCATTTTTAGAATTGAAAAATATTAATTACAAATATCCAACATCAGAAGATTGGGTTGTTCAAAATATAGATATAAAAATAGAAAAAGGTGAATTTTGGGCAATAATAGGAAAAAATGGAAGTGGAAAAACTACATTATGTAATATAATGAGAGGATTTGCTCCGAGCTTTTTCAAAGGGACATTTGAAGGAGAAGTAATTGTTGACAATAAGGATTTAAATGATTATTCCGAAGGAGAGAAAGCTACAAAAATAGGTTTTGTTTTCCAAAATCCATTTGTTCAAATTAGTGGAGTGAAAGAAACAGTATATGATGAAATTGCATTTGGACTGGAAAATCTCGGGTTAGAAGAACAATATATTAGAAATAAAGTTGAGGAAACACTGAAACTTATTGATATCGATTATTTGAGAAATAAAAATCCATTTGAATTATCGGGAGGACAAAGGCAGAGAGTCGCATTAGCATCAATAATAGCAATGGATCCAGATATATTAGTTATTGATGAACCAACGTCTCAACTAGACCCAGATGGAACTGAAAAAGTATTTGAAATAATTGAAACAATGAAAAATAAAGGAAAAACAATTATTTTGGTTGAGCATAAGATTGAGCTAATTGCTGAATATGCAGATAATATTATTGTACTTGATGAAGGTGAAATAATATTAAGAGGCGAAACAAAAGACATTTTAAAGAATAAAGTATTGCTTGAAAAAGAAATTGGGATCCCTCAATATTCGATATTAGGCTATGAACTTAGAGATAGAGGATTTAACATTGATATTCCTACAACGGAAGAGCAGTCTATAAATATAATTTCTAATATCATGCAAAAGAAGGTGATTGTATAATGTCATTTGTTAAAGTCGAAAATATAACATTTAAATATCCAGATGGTACTGTTGCAGTTGAAAATGTTTCTTTTGAAATTGATAAAGGAGAAAAAGTCGCAATAGTAGGTCAAAATGGTGCCGGAAAAACAACAATGGTAAAATTAATTAATGGACTTCTAAAACCATCTATTGGAAGTGTAATTGTAGATAGTTGGAACACAAAAGATTATACAACAGCAAAGATGAGTAGAAAAGTTGGATATGTATTTCAGAATCCAGATGACCAAATTTTTCATAATACAGTTATAGATGAAGTTATGTTTGGCCCAAAAAAGATGGGGTATTCAACGGAAGAGATGAGAGCACTAGTGAAGAAAGCTATTGTAGTAACTGAACTTGATAAATACATAGATGAAAATCCGTACAACTTACCTTATTCTATTAGAAAATTTGTTACGATCGCAGCGGTAATTTCAATGGGGACAGAAATAATAATACTGGATGAACCTACGGCTGGACAAGATATGAAAGGTATTAAAACATTAAATAAATTGATTGAAACACTTCATAAAGAAGGAAAAACAGTAATTACGATAACTCACGATATGGAATTTGTTGTAAATAACTTTGATAGGGTAATTGTAATGGCTCACAAAAATGTAATTGAGGATGGAGATAAAAGAAGTGTCTTTTGGAAGAAAGATGTGTTAGTTGAGAGTAAGCTTAAGCAACCGCATATGAGTTCGCTTGCTGACAAGCTTAATTTTGGGGAGAAAATCCTTTTTACTAATGAACTAGTAGAGAATATAGAAAATTATAAATAAAAAAGAGGACTGCTATAATTTAACTAGCGGTCCTCATATTTTTTACTATAATACTTTTGATATCATTTTGGAAGTTATTCCTTAATAATAGTTGTATATCTGTCACCTTGAGGTGTTGTTACAAAGACTAGAACCTCAGTTCCACTTTTAATTTGACTATAAACTTTTTCAAATGTAACAGCATCAGGAGTACTTATTCTATTGAGAGATTTAATAATCATACCAACTTGTAATCCTGATTGACTAGCAACTGAATTAGGATCTACAGAAGTAATCATAGCACCTGAAGGTGTCGCATTCTTAATTTGTAGTCCTGAAAAACTTTGTGTACTAGCAAGTGCAGTAGCATCCATTTTTGCTAAAGTTACTTTGACTGAAACTTCTTTTTTATCTCTCATAACTACTAATGTTACATTATCACCGACTTTTTTTGCAGCAATTTGACCAACAAGAGAACCTGATGAGTTGATAGATTTATTATCTAATTTAATTATTACATCACCATTTTTTAGACCTGCTTTTTGAGCTGGAGAATTAGGTTCTACAGTTGAAATAAGAACACCACTTGTTGATTTTAATCCAAATTGTTTTGCAAGTTCAGAAGTTAAATCTTGTAATTGGATACCTATAAAAGGTCTTTCATATTTTCCAGTAGAAATAATAGAATCTTTTACATTTTTAGCAAGATTAGCAGGAATTGCAAAGCCTATTCCAACGCTCCCGCCACTTTGAGACATAATAGCGGTATTAATACCTATCAAACGCCCATTTATATCAATTAATGGACCACCACTATTCCCTTGATTAATTGCAGCATCTGTTTGTATAAAGTTCTCAACTTTCTCAATTCCTAAAGAACTTCTACCAGTCGCACTTACAACCCCTACGGTCATCGTATTGTTAAGTCCTAACGGATTTCCAAATGCAATTGCCCACTGTCCTATTTTTGTTTCATCTGAATTAGCGAATTCAATAGGTTTAAATTTCTCTGTAGATTCTATCTTTAGAATAGCAATATCAATTTCGGGTGTTCTTCCTACAATTTTTGTTTTGTACTCTCTACCATCAGAAAATATGACATATATTTCGTCAGCACCGTCCACCACGTGATTATTAGTCATTACATATCCATCTTCTGAAACAACGAATCCAGAACCCAATGTACCGGATTCTCTTTTTTCCGTACCACCAGATTTACCATATAGAAATTCTTCCAATGGGTTATAAGTATTCACATAGGTAGTTTTTTTGGTTCGTATATTAACAACAGAATCTTTAACATGCTCATAAACTTGAGAAAATTCATTTTGAGTTTCTGTAGCATTTTTAGATTTAATAGTTCCATCTTTATTTTGAAGTTGATTATCTGTCTTAGAATTCGAACAATTAAGTAAGAAAAGAAGAGATACCAATACAACAAATGAGTTTTTAAAATTAAACATTTTACTCCTCCTAAAATTTTGCAAATTTGACTTTTCATATAACTTAAGGGTATAATATAACGAATATATTTGCATTATAAAAGGCTTAGAAATGAATTAGAGTGCTAATTAGAGGGTGAATATGCAAAATACAAAACTTAATAATATATATACATGAAATGGGAAATAACCTTGAAAGTGGGATATAAAATATGATAAAATTAATTTTACTTGATGTGGATGGAACATTAACAGACGGCGGTATTTACAAAGGAAATTCAGGTGAAGAGCTTAAAAAGTTCCATGTGCGAGACGGATATACGATTGTTTATGTAAATAAATACTTAAATAAAAAGTTTGGTATAATAACAGGAAAAGAGTCAAAAATAGTTGCAGATAGAGCAAAAGAACTAAAAATAGAAATACTTTATCAAGGCGTAAGTGACAAACTTACTATTCTTGAAAAGATAATGAAGGAACATTCTCTAAAAAAAGAAGAAATTGCATATATTGGAGACGATCTTAATGATTTAAGGATCATGAAAGAGGTAGGGTTGAAGGGTGCACCTAGCGACGCGATTGAAGAAATACTTGAAATAGCTGATTTCATTTCTACAAAAGAAGGTGGAAATGGAGCAGTTAGAGAGTTTATTGAATTCATAGTTAAAAAAGAAGAGCTATGGCAAGAATTCACTAATAAATGTAAATAAAATTCAGGAGGAATAAATGGGAATAAAGTATTTGGACGCTAAAAGATTGAAGCTATTGTTTATTGGTGGTGGAAAATGGGTAATAAGACATGAAGATGAATTAAATGAATTAAATGTATATCCGGTTCCAGACGGTGATACAGGAAGCAATATGGCAATGACATTAAAAGCCATGATAGAGGAATTAGATGCTAAAGTAAAAGATTCAAGTGCGATGCAAGAACTTATTGAAATCGTTGAAGAAGCAGTTCTAATGGGTGCAAGAGGAAACTCTGGAACTATTTTATCACAAATAATAACTGGATTCTTAAAAGGAATTATAGGAAAAGAAAAGTTATTAGTTGAAGATGTAGCTATCGCACTAGAAAAATCTAAAGAAGTAGCATATATGGCAGTAAATGAACCAGTTGAAGGAACAATGCTTACAGTCATTAGAATGATTTCTGAAAAGGGAAGAGAAATAGTAGGGACAACAACAGACTTATTGAAAATGCTTGATGAATTAACAAAAGCAGCAAAAGCAGCTGTTGATTTAACACCGGAACTATTACCTAAACTTAAAGAAGCTGGTGTTGTAGATGCTGGAGGAAAAGGAGTTTATTATTTCTTTGAAGGGTTTTACAAGATAGCAACAGAAATGAATTTACTAGAAGAATTGAGAAAATCTGAAGTAAAAGAATCAGATTTTGCTAAGACAATTGCAAACATAGATCACGACCCAGGACACATAGAGTTTCAATACTGTACTGAATATATAATAAGAAATGGTGAATTCGATATAGAAGAGTATAAAAAAAGAATACTCTCTTTAGGTGATTCAGCAGTTTTTGCAAACACAACAAAGAAATTTAAAACACATATTCATACAAATACTCCTGGAACTGCGCTAGAAATAGCTAAAGAATATGGAGATTTAGAGAAAATCAAAATAGAAAATATGAAATTGCAAAATGAAAATTTACAGATAGATAGTGAGAAAGATCAAGCTAAAATATATGTAAACACAAGAGGAAACAAAACTCAAGACGCATACGTAATAATAGCAGATACAGAAGCTTTGAAAGATGAATTTTTAAAAAGAGGAGCAGATGTTGTAATACTTGGAGGACAAAGTAAAAATCCTAGTGTACAAGAAATATTGACAGCTGTTTCTAAAGTTAACAAGACAAATATATTTGTTTTACCAAATAATAAAAATGTAATAACAACAGCAAAATTAGCAGCTGAGAAATCTAACAAGAAAAATGTTGCCGTTTTTGAAACAAGAACAATGTTAGAAGGACATTATGTACTAAAAAATAAAGACTTAGATATAGAAACATTGTTTGCAGATGAAAAAAGAAATAACTCAATCGAAATAACAAAAGCTGTAAGAGATACAAAAGTAGACGAATTACAAATTGTGAAAGATAACTATATAGGTTTAGTAAATGGTAAAATAAAATATACAAATCCAAGTATAGAGATATTAGTTGAGACTATGTTAGATGATTTAATTACATCAGACACTGTTATAGCAACAATTATCGAAGGAATAGAAAAAGATGAAGCATCAAAGAAAGTGATACAAGACAAATTTTTTGAATCAGGAATTAAACCAGCATATATAGTGGGAGATCAATTTAATTATAATTATTATATTTATATAGAAAATAAAGATCCTAATATGCCTGAGATAGCAATAGTTACAGATTCGACATCTGATTTATTACCGGAAGATATAATAGGGCTTCCAGTGAAAGTAGTTCCTTTAAAAATAGATATAAATGGAGAATTACTTAGAGACGGTGTTGAAATTACGAGAACTGAATTTTGGGACAAGTTGTTAAATAGTGACACTATACCAAAAACATCTCAACCATCACCACAAGATTTTTTAAATACGTATAATGCATTATTTGAAAAAGGATTTAAAAAAATAATATCTATACATGCATCTGCAAAAACAAGTGGAACAATACAAGCAGCAAAAGTTGCAAGATCTTTGACTAATAGAGAAAATGATATAGAACTTGTTGATAGTCAAGCATTATCGATAATGGAAGGAATGTTAGTTGTAGAAACAGCAAAAAAAGTTGTTAAAAACGAATCGTTCACAGATATATTGAATTGGCTATATCAAGCAAGATCAAAAGCGAAATTTTTAATTGTAATAACTGATCTTAAATATCTTGAAAAAGGTGGAAGAATGAACAAAGCTAGTCTAATGGCTGGAGGATTGTTACATTTAAAACCAATAATAACTATGTCTCAAGGTGAGATTATTGTAGAGAAAAAAGTTATAGGTGAAATGGGAGCAATAAAATATATAGAAAAGTATATAAAAGAAGAAAGCAAAAACCAAAGTATAAACATATGGACTGGTTGGGGAGGAACGCCGAAAGAGTTAGAGTTAGTAAGTAGATTTACTCAAGAATTCTCAGGGAATCCAAAAGTTAATTTCCAAGTTGTTAATAGACTTGTTGGAGGAGTTATCGGAGCTCATACAGGGCCTACTATTGGAATTGTAATATTTCCAAAATTAAGCTAATAAAACTAAGTGAAGTAGGAGATTAATAAATGGAGATAAAAACATTTGATGTATTAGACTCTACTAATGAATATCTAAAAAACAAAGAAAAATTAGAAGAATATGAAGTTGTAATTGCGAAGACGCAAACAAATGGAAGAGGAAAAAGAGGGAGTGTGTGGATCTCGAATGAGGGAGCCGCACTTTTTTCTTTTGTTATAGACTCAATAGGCTATGATGATAAAGTAACTATATATACAGGATTCATCGTGAGAAATATATTACACAAACTAATTAAAGAGGCGTTTTCAGAAAACGTTGAGAGCTATTTGAAGTTTAAATGGCCTAATGATATATATTATAAAGATAAAAAACTTTGTGGTATTCTATGTGAAAAAGTAGGAGAAAAGATAATAGTTGGTATTGGGATAAATGTAAACAATAATGATTTTGGTATATTTAATGAAAGAGCGACTTCATTAAATATAGTAACTGGAGAGAAGTATGAAATAGAGAAACTAGTTAAAGAAGTTGTAATAGAATTCAAAGAACACTATAGGAATCTAAATTCTAAATGGAATAGTATAATTGAGGATATAAATGAAAATAGCTATTTAGTAGGTAAAAAGATAATGTTGAAACAAAACAAGGAATATCGAAAATTTATAGAGATTGATATTGATGGTAATATTGTGACATTAAGTCAAGAAGGTAAAACGTATAAAGAAAACTCACTGGAATTCGAAATTTTGTAAAATTAAAAAGCCTTATAATAAAGGCTTTTTTTAGTATTTCAAAATAAAAGTGATAAAAAAGGAAAAAAGAGTAAAAAAGTAGTTGACATGGTAGAGGTAAGTGTGATAATATTTATTTTGTCAATGCGAATTGGCGAGGACAATGAAAACATAAGAAGAAGAAGCAAAGATGTTAAAAAATGGATATA
>JAGOYM010000086.1 GCA_018059165.1 Leptotrichiaceae bacterium
TATATCCTGATGCAAAGAAAATGGAAATGATATCATATGAAGAAATGATGGAGTTAGCATTTTTAGGAGCTGGTGTAATGGAACCAAGAGCAGTTGAGCTTGGAGGCAAATATGGCGTTGAAATATATGTTGGTAAGTCATTAGGAGAAAGAAATGGAACTATAATAACATCAAAGGAGAAAGTGATGGAAAAAAAATTAATAACAGGAATATCGATAAATGAGAATATATTAATGGTAAATATTGAAAATATACCTACTTATGCAAAAAATGTTTATGAAATATTTAAAGTGGCAGAGGAATTTGGAGTAAGTATAGGTATTATTAGTCAAAATGATGTAACAGCAGAAAAGGGAAGTATCGCATTTACAGCAGCAAAGACGGATGAAGCAGGATTAGAGAAAGCAATTGTTAAATTGAAAGATAAGCTAAAAGGGATAGAAGTAAATGTAAAAAAAGATGTATCAAAAGTATCTCTTGTTGGAATCGGAATGGTAAGTACTATTGGAATAGCATCTAAAACATTTAAAGTGTTATCAGAAAATAATATAAGTTTTCATCAAGTTTCAACTTCTGAAATCAGTGTCTCATTAGTTGTAGATACTGATAAAGCAAAAGATGTCGCTAGATTATTATCGAAAGAATTTGAAATATAGAACACATGTAAGAAAAGGAGAATTCGAGATGGTAAAATTTGAAAAATATCAAGGATTAGGAAATGATTTCATTATTGTAAATGAAAAAGAGCTAATAGAAAAAGGAATACCAGATTATAATGAATTTGCAGCACTTGTTTGTGATAGACATTTTGGTGTTGGTGCAGATGGATTACTTATTCTAAAATATGTAGCAAATATGCCATTTATGTTTTACTATAATTCTGATGGAAGCCAAGCACCAATGTGTGGGAATGGTATAAGATGTTTTGCACATTATATTAAGAACAATAAGATAGTTGAAGAAGATACATTTGTAGTAAAAGTTGTTCCTGGTGATTTAACAATAGAGACACATCAAGAAGAAGAGGGCGATTTTTGGGCAAAAGTAAATATGGGGAAACCAATATTCACTGTAAATAAAATAATAAAAACAGATAAAGAAGAGTTTATTAACGAAAAAATTACGGTAAACAATCAAGAAATAGAGATTTCATATATTTTTATGGGAACAGATCATGCAGTAGTGTTTGTTGAGGATTTGACAAATGTTAATGTTGTTGAATTAGGATCAGCAATAGAAAACTATACAGAATTATTTCCTAAGAAGACAAATGTAAATTTTGTTCAAGTAAAGGATAGAAAGAATATTGAAATAATAACATGGGAGAGAGGCGCAGGATTAACTTTGGCATGTGGTACGGGGGCAACAGCATCAGCAGTTGTAGCAAATCATTTAGGATTTGTTGAAAATGAAGTTAATGTAAAAGTGCCTGGTGGTGAGTTGATAATAGAAGCAAATGGAAAAGACAATGATGCATTTATGACAGGTCCTAGCGAGAAAATTGCCGAAGGTGACTACATGATAAAACGTTAATTGACGACTTGAAAAATAAATAAAAATAGAATATTGGAGGTATTGTAATATGGAATTTAAAGGATCATATGTAGCATTAGTAACCCCATTTAATAAAAATAATGAAGTAGATGAAGACAAAATAAGACAATTAGTAAATTTTCATATAGATAATGGAACAAGTGGAATAGTGCCATGTGGAACAACAGGGGAATACCCAACGTTGACACATGCGGAGCACGAAAGAGTTGTAAAAATAGTTGTTGAGGAAGTAAGAGGAAGAATACAAGTTATTGCAGGAGCAGGTTCTAATAGCACTAAAAGAGCGATTGAACTAACTAAATATGCAAAAGAATTGGGAGCAGATGCAGCACTTAGCACATGCCCATATTACAACAAACCAACTCAAAGAGGGATATTTGAACATTATAAAGCAATAGCAACAGAGGCAAAGTTTCCAATGATGTTATACAATGTGCCAAGTAGAACAGGAACTAATATTGAACCAGAAACAGTAGAGCAATTATTGCAATTTGAAGAAATAGTTGCAATAAAAGAAGCTACAGGAAGTATAGAGCAAATGATAAAAATAAAAGAACTTTGCGGTGATAGAATAGCAATATTATCTGGTGAAGATCATTTAATACTACCAATGTTATCAATTGGAGCAACAGGAGTTGTATCTGTTGTAGCAAATATAATGCCAAGAGATATGGCGGATCTTATTAAAGCGTTCGAAACAAAAAATTTCAATACAGCATTTGACTTACATTCTAAACTATATGATGTGAGTAGAAATATGTTTATTGAAGGGAATCCAGTAACTGTAAAAACTGCGATGAAAATATTAGGACTAGTAGAAAATGACGATGTAAGACTTCCTTTAGTATCTTCTGAGCAAAAAACGATTGATAAATTAATAAAATTATTTCAATCAAAAGAATTAATATAAGATTCATGTTAAAATATGGACTATAATCACAGAATAAGGTATAATACATTACGATTATTAAAAATATAGAAGGAGACATATAGATGCAAAAATACAATGTAGCAGTAGTAGGAGCAACAGGTTTAGTAGGTCAAACATTTTTAAAAGTATTAAAAGAAAGAAATTTTCCTATAGATAAATTATACTTATACGCTTCAGCAAGATCAGCAGGGAAAAAAGTAGAATTTGATGGAAAAGAGTATGAGATTATCGAGTTAAAAGACGAAAATATAAAAGATGATATAGAAATTGCATTATTTTCAGCAGGAGGAGAGGCCTCTAAAGTTTTTGCACCAAAATTTTCTTGCAAAAAAGCAATAGTTGTTGATAACAGTAGTGCTTGGAGAATGGATAAAAATGTACCGTTAGTTGTACCGGAAGCAAATCCAGAAGATGTAGAAAAACAATTAGGAATTATTGCAAATCCTAATTGCTCAACTATTCAAGTTATGCCAGTATTAAGTGTTTTAGATAAATTGTATGGATTAAAAAGAGTAGTTTATTCAACATATCAAGCGGTTGCAGGATCTGGACAAAAAGGTATAGATGATTTAAATGCAAATCTTGAAGGGAAACCATCAACAAATTATCCGCATCAAATAGCTTTTAATGTATTACCACATATAGATGTATTTTTGGATAACGGTTATACAAAAGAAGAAATAAAAATGGTTGAAGAAACTAGAAAAATATTAGGAAAACCAGATTTGAGAGTAACTGCAACATGTGTTAGAGTACCAGTTATGATGGGACATGCTGTTTCGGTGAATGTTGAGTTAGAAAAAGCATTTGAATTAGAAGATGTAATAAAAGCATTTGAAGAAAAAGACGGTGTAATAGTAATGAATAACAGCAAGAACAATGAATACCCTATGCCAATAGATGCAGCAGGAAAAGATGAAGTATTTGTAGGTAGAATAAGAAGAGATGAATCAATCGATAATGGATTAAACTTATGGGTAGTTGCAGATAACATAAGAAAAGGTGCAGCGACAAATACAATTCAAATAGCAGAAGAAATGATAAAAAGAG
>JAGOYM010000007.1 GCA_018059165.1 Leptotrichiaceae bacterium
TTACCTTTTTTATGCATTTCTAATATCATTAATTTAAATTCTTCTCCATATCTTTTTCCTGTACTTCCTGCCATTCTGATCACTCCTATTTTTTTAGTTTAACATATTTTACTTACTTTTGGTACAACATGCTCTAAACAAATGGGACTGATCCAATATTTTATAACAAAGAAAAAGGATCTTTATTAGATCCTTTCTTTTTATAATCATATAAATATGTGTTGCCAGCGCGTTGCCAACAACCTCTATTTTTTACTAATTTTTATTCTTATATATTACTTTTAAATCCTCTAAGGACGCTTAAAATACTAGTTTTATTAAAATTTATAGGTATGACATTGGATTAACGATATTGACACCTTTTCTTGTTTCAAAATATAGATTTGGTTCCTTTGAAATACTATCTCTTCCTAAAGTTCCTATTGACTGACCTTTTGATACTTTTGTTCCTTTTGATACACTTACTCCTGCTAAATTACCATACACAGTCACTAGATTACCATGATCTATGATTATTACTGATCCAAGATTGTTAAGTGCTCCTGCATAGATTACTGTTCCACTGTCTGCTGCTTTTACACTTTGTCCTAAACTTCCTCGTATCTCTATCCCATTACTCTTAAGACCTGCTACTTTTTCCTGACCAAATGCAACGACAATCGATCCATTCATTGGCATGATTAAGCTTCCTGTTCCTTTTGGCGCTTCATAAACAGGCGCTTTTGAAGTTGTTGATGCACTTGTTGATGTCGTAGTTTTTGGTTGTGTTGGCGGTTTTGTTGTAGGCGTTGACGTTGTTCCAGTAGGCTTCTTGCCTGCAAGATCTGTATTATCTCTTTCACCCTGTGCTTTAGCTGCTTCTTGCTCTTTTTTCAATCTTTCTTCTTCCGCTCTTCTACGTTTTTCTTCTTCTGCTTTTTGCATAGCAATTTCTCTTTCTTTTATAGCTCTTGCAATTATCGCTTGTATTTGTGCTTCTAAACGTTTCTTTTCAGAAATCAATTGACTATTTGTTTTTTCTATCTTTTTATTCTCAGTTATCAATGTTTTTTGCATTGTTCTTAATTGTGCAATCATCACATTTTTTGCTTGTTTCGCTGCATTTAACTCTTTATTCTTAGACTCTAATGCTGATCTTGCAGATTCAACTTTAGCTGCCTCTGCTTGATTTCCTGCCTTTACATTTTCAACTTGAGACTTCTGACCTTCAACTCCTTGTTTCTCTTTTTCAACAACTTGTATATATGCTGTTTCTCTAGCTAATAAAATTTTTAGGTCATGTTGTCTTCTTGACTGCTCAACAATGTTTGATCCACTAAACATATCAACTATTTGCTTACTTCGTCGTATTTTATCCCAAATTTTTATCTTTTTGTACAGATCACTTTTTGTTATTGTGATTATTTCTGATTGTCTATTAATCTCTGTTATACTTTTTCTTATTTGCTCATCATTTTGTCCAATTGCTTTCAAAATATCAATATACTTTTTTTCTGCTGCATCGTATTCTGCTTGTAAAACTTTAATATTCTTATCTATATCCTTTACTTGTGATAAAGTAATATTTTCATTGGTTTTTGCCTTATTTATTTCGCCTTTATTTTGATTGATTTTTTGAGAATTTTTGTTTATCTGACTATCTATTTGCTTTATTTTATTTTTGTTGTCATCAATCTGATCAGCAAAAATAAGTACCATGCTTGAAATAAATAGTGTCAAACTTAATATTTTCTTCTTCATGTGTACTCCCTACTGATTTTCTTGATTTTTTATTTCTTCTTTTGCTTTTACTTCCAATTTATTCTTTTTAGCTTTGTAATATCCATTCATCGCAATAAAGTTTACAAAGAATGTAATTAGTATTCCTAATAATAATGACATTAAAAATATAGCTAACAATTCTACATTAGTTGATTTCGCTATTACATTAGTATTAAGTATATTTATTCCTTGTATAATAAAATTGTGTAACTTCCAAAATGCTAAAAACCCTAACCCTGATGACAACGCTATTAATAACATACCTTCTAAGAAGTACGTGAATTTTATGAATAATTTTGATACACCTGCTTCTCGCAATTCCAATATGTCCCTTTTTCTCGCTTTTATCCCAAAACTTGTCAAATTATATATTAAAACTAATCCAAATATTAATAACCCAATACTTCCAAATAATAGGACATAATCTAAGTTCTTACTAAATTTATTTGTTTTTTCAATTTCTTTTGTTCTCAAATCTAGCTCTTCAACTTCTGGAAAAGATAGTAGTGTATCTTTCATTTTTTCAATTTTAGCATCTTTTGATACATACACATAGAAACTATCACTTAACGGATTTTCCTCTTCTGATAAATCAACATTCAATTCTTTTTCTATTTTTTGTAATGCTGTTTCTTTTGATTCGTATTTTAGTGTTTGTACTCCTGGTGTTTTTAATAGCTTCCCTTGAAATGCTGTTATCTCTTCTTCTGTCATTGTCTTTGCGTATACTATTATTTGATTTGAATTTTCCATTTTTGATTTGAATTCATTTATATTAAAAACTGTAAATATAAATATATCAATTAATACAAAAACTACAACTAAAGAGATTAGTGATGAAAAGAAAAAACTTCTTTCTTTACTAATATTTTTGAACATTTCACGAATTGGATTTAACATTTTGATAATACCTCCGATTTTATTTCATTTACATATTTTGTAATACTACTTCTACTATATCTTTTGCTCTTAATTTATATTCGTCTAACATTTGGTCTCCTTCTCCACTTTGACCAAATACATCTTTTATTCCATGTCTTATTACTTTTGTTGGATGAGTTCCTGATAAGTACTCAGTTACAGCTCCACCTAGTCCCCCAACTATTGAGTGTTCTTCACACGTTACTACAAATTTACATTCTTTTGCTGCCTCTAACACTATTTTTTCATCTAATGGTTTAATTGTAGACATATTTATAACTCTTGCTTTAATTCCTTTTTCTGCTAGTGCTTCCGATGCTTTCATTGCCTCATATACAAGAAGACCCGTTGCAATTATTGCAACATCATTTCCTTCTATCATGACCGTCCCTTTTCCAATTTCAAATTCATATGATTCATCAAATATAACAGGTACATTCAATCTTCCTAATCTTACATAAACAGGTCCATTGTATTCAGCTACTGCAAATATCATTTGCTCTGTTTCAACTGCATCTGCTGGTGATAACACTACCATACCTGGAAGTGATCTCATAAGCGCTATGTCTTCCACTGACTGGTGTGATCCTCCATCTTCACCTAACGATACTCCCGCATGTGTAGGACATATTTTAACATTTAATTTAGGATATGCAATACTATTTCTAATTTGATCAAATGCTCTTCCTGCTGCAAAATGTGCAAATGTTGATGCAAATGGTATTTTCCCTGCTGCCGCTAATCCTGCTGCTGTCCCCATCATGTCTGCTTCTGCAATCCCAACATTTATATGTCTTTCTGGAAATTCACTTTGAAATTTATTTGTATATGTCGATTTTGTTAAATCTGCATCTAATACAACTACATCTTTATTCATTTTTCCTAATTTAGCTAAAGCTTCTCCATAAGCTTGTCTAGTTGCTTTTTTTTCCATATCTATATCCTCCGAATAATTTATTTTCAATGATTTCTATTACTTTACTACTTTAATTCTTCCATTGCTCTTGCATATTCATCATCTGAAGGTGCTTTTCCATGGTAGTCTCCATTGTTTTCCATAAATGAAACACCTTTACCTTTTGCTGTCTTTGCTACAATTACTGTTGGTTTCCCTTTAACTGTTCTTGCTTCATCAAATGCAGCAATTATTTGCTCATAATTGTGTCCATCTATTTCTATTACATGCCAATTAAACGCTCTAAACTTGTCAGCTATTGGATAAACTTCCATTACATCTGATACTTTTCCATCTATTTGTAAGTTATTATAATCTACGATTGCAACAACATTATCTAGTTTATAATGAGCCGTTGTCATTGCTGCTTCCCAAATTTGACCTTCTTGAAGTTCTCCATCCCCTAATGCAACATACACTCTAAAAGGATTGTTATCTATTCTCGATGCAAGTGCCATTCCATTTCCTGCAGATAGTCCTTGTCCTAATGATCCAGTCGACATTTCAACACCATTTAATTTTTTCATATCTGGATGTCCTTGTAATGGTGAACCATACTTTCTTAATTCTGTAACATATTTCTTATCTACATATCCTTTTTCCATTAATGCACCATACAAAGCTGGTGCAGCATGCCCTTTACTTAATATAAATCTGTCTCTGTTAGGCATTTTGGGATTTGCTGGATCTACATTCATTTCTTTCCAATATAGTACAGTTATTATGTCAGTTATTGACAATGATCCTCCTGGGTGTCCTGATTTAGCTCTGTAAATCATCTCGATAATATCTTTTCTAATTTCTTTTGCAACTAATTGCATGTCTTTTATTTCCATAAAAGCCTCCTTAAATTATATGTTTTATTTTTCTTCCTTTTTCATTGAGTAAAACACTAGTGACAAACTAAATAATACTATTGCTGCGATGAGTGTGGAATAAACACCCATCTTTGTTGCTTGTTTGAATCCATTTCCAAGCGTTTTACTTCCTCTTACTAATAGTGTCGTTTGGACAATTTGTTGAGTTAAAAATGCTAGTTTTAAAAACATTCCTTGTATCCCAAACATAATTCCTTCAACACTAATATTTTTTCTCTCACCTAGCGAAACTGCCAAATCACTTATAATCGTTAAAGGAAATATAAATGCCGATCCACTTAATCCTAACCCACATAATATGAAAAGTGGGTATGCTAATATTCTATTCTCTTTTGTGACGAATAGCAATCCAACTGTTCCAATTATTAATAATATAATATCACCAATTAATACTTTTTTATATGTATATTTTTTTGCAAGTTTATTTGTAAATGGAAATGCTAACGCTGCCGCTCCAAATAATAATGCTGATATAGTTGTGTTTGACTTTACTGATAATTCCATTATACTGACTACATAATAGTTTACTATCCCACGTAAAATATTAAATCCACTAAAGAATAAGAAGAAAGCTATAAAATATATTACTATTTCTTTTTCAAATATATGCTTTACTGAATCTTTAAATTTTATATGCTTGTGTTCTTCTCTATTTTTTGTTAGCTCTTTTTCATTCAACATGAATGCACATAGATATACACCCAGAACACCTAGTATTGTAAATATTACAACTGTTGCTCTTATCCCTTTTTCTGTATTTCCATTTCCTATTCTTGCTATAAAATATCCCGGTAATATCATTGCTACTGCTGTAAATATAAGTCTAAACACGGATTGAACTGTTGATAAATTCAATCTATCTTCCTTTGTTTTTGCTAAATCTGGTATTAGTGCATTATATGGTCCACCGACTAATGTGTATGCTGTAAAAAAAAGCCCATTTATTAATGCAACCCATAAAAATGTTGCCATTATCGAACTTCTTAAAGGAAAGAAGAATAGAATCATTGTTAGTGCTAAAGGAAGTCCTCCTAATAACATAAAGAATGATCTTCTTCCATATTTCGACTTTGAATTATCTGATAGATACCCTACAAGAGGGTCTGTTACAGCATCTATTATTCTACCAAAAATAAATGCTAATATTAATAATATTGGCGTTAATAGTGGTTTCAATGTTTGTTCATTTGCTGGAGGTAAATAATAATAAGACAACCATTGATTATATATTTGATCTAATATGAAATATGAAACACCTATTCCATAAATCCAATATGTTTTTTTACTTAATCCTTTTTCAGCCATCTTTTCCTTCTTTCTGATTTACATTTAGAAAGTCTGAAACTGTTTTTGTATATTCATCAACATAATCTGGATAAATTCTGGTGTGTGTTCCATTTTCAAATACTTTTAATATGACGTTTTTATTTTGTGACAATTCATTGTACTCACTCATTAACATACCATAAGGTGTTGCTCCATCTTGCTTACTTTGTAATAGCAAAGTTGGTATTCTTCTCAACAAATATGCTAAGTGCATCTTATTAAGATGTCCTCCTACACGAATATTGAACACTCTAATTACTATACTTAATATAAATTTAGGAACCTTTCTTTTTCTGGCATCGTCCTTCAATTTCTTTTTCACATTAGAAACGGGACTATCAAGTATCATCTTCTCTATCTTGATTCCTTTTACTCTTAACTGATCATTATAAAACTTAGCTGCAATGGCTGATCCAATAGCTCCTTGAGAGAATCCATAGAGGATAAAATTACTTAATTTATAGTCGTTATTTAGCATTACCATCGTATGATATATATCTTGCCCGAAGCAATACCCCATAAATGTTTTACTTGAGTCTGATTTTCCAGAATTTCTTAGGTCAGGAATAAATATATTGTACTCCTCATTCAATCTTAATTCTTTAAATAAATTTAAATACCTTAGAACACCTAATCTATTTGTTCCTCGTCCATGTGACAATATAATTGCTTTGTTTGAATTCTTATTTTCAATTAGCCATCCATAAAGCTGTATTTTCCCAGATTTGTATGCAACTTCTTTATAATCAAATCCAAAATCACGCGGATTTACAACATTTTCAATTCCATATTTTTGTCTTAATTTTTTGCTATCATATATTTCTTCTAAAGTTATTTTTGGGTATTTTTCTATTTGATTAAGAAAATACTTTATTGCCATATATGCAACTACGAAGAAAAATATCATCAGTAATATGTTGATAATAATTAAAAAACTTGCACTCATTTTAATTTCACCTCTTTAAAATATTTTATTTTATTACAATCGGATTCAATTGTTCCTTCTTATTTAGTAATATTTCTTTAATTAAAAAACCATTTTTTTCAATCTTTATAGCCTCTTTATTAATTTCCCCTTTTTTTGATTTTTCAATATCTTTCCAATTAACAAAAATATTTTTCCCATTTCTTTGTAATTTTTTTATATGTTGTTGTCCTTTTTCATTAAACCCCAGTATTCTAACATATTGATTTTCTGCCTTAGTAAATTGATCTAATACATCATTCTCTATATTTAATAAAGTATTCATTAACACTCTATGCATTCTTCTTTTTGAGTAATTACGGCTTTCTATATTTGAAAAAAAGTCTTCACTTTTATTCGCATTTATCAAATATTTTGAAATTCTGTTATATATATCCTTATCCATATCATAAATATTCAGGATACTTTGTTTCTTTGATGTTAAAAATTTATATTTGAACAATTGAAATATCAATTCTTTATTGGGCATTTTGTTGAAATTAGAAATCACAGATTCATATGTTTCTTTTGGTACAAGTTTCTTGATTTTTCTATATTCACCATTTTCCATAAGTGTTCTTATATATGTAGCACTTGAGATATTTTCTACTTCTTGTAATTCATTATACTCTACTTTTTCTCTTTTTATAATCTCTTGATTGATATTAAATTTATTTTTGATTCGTGCTCTTATATACTCTAGTCCAAGTATATTATTTGACTTCATAACATCACTTAATTCATAATCATTTAATGTCAATAATTGTGCTTTATTGTAGTCATTCCCTAGTTTGATATATTCTTTAACGCTCAATTGATAATTGTCTGTTTCTTGAATATTCACAATACTTTCAAGTCTAATTATATTTTCTTCTTCTGCACCAAAAATCTGCATATCTATTTCAAGATATTCTAAAATCTTAACTGACTGTGATGAAAATACTTCTGCATTTTGTATTGAAAAATACAATGGCAACTCAACAACCAAATCAACACCATTTTGCAATATTATTCCTGTTTTTTGCCATTTATCTATACTTGAAATCTCTCCTCGTTGAACGTAATCTCCACTTATAACGGCTACAATCAAGTCCACATCAAATTGTTTCTTTATCATTTCTATTTGATATAGATGTCCATTATGAAACGGATTATACTCAGCAATAATTCCTATTTTTTGTTTTATACTCATATATTTCCTCATAGTACTCGTTTATTTTATGAATTTTACTTCTTTCATTATAACATAAAAGCTTGAAATTTGGTAGATTATTTGACAATATAACAAAATAATATTATACTCTATTTATATATCTATATACATTAAATATACATTTTAGAAAGTGTATTATTTTTTTTAGGAGGAGAATATTTTGAAAAATCATTTGACATTTACGTCTATTATAATTGGAATTTTAGGTGCTATATTAGTATCTGCAAGTTCATTCTATATAGTCTTGAAATTTGGTGCACTTCCTTGGCCAACAATCATGGTAACACTTATTTCAATGTCTGCACTTAATCTATTTAAAAAGAAAGATTTGAATGAAATCACAATTACACATACAATAATGAGTGCAGGATCAATGGTAGCTGGTGGTGTTGCATTTACAATGCCTGGTTATCTTTTACTTGGAGGCAAGCTAGTTGACATAGATAAAGGACTCTTCACTATAACACTTATAATAGGAAGTATTCTTGGAGCTATTTTATCATTCGTATTTAGAAGAAAACTTATAGAAGAAGATAAATTAGAATTTCCGATTGGTGAAGCCGCTTATGAACTTGTAATGGCAGGTTCTAAAAAGTTGAATATGGCTTATGTCACAGCAGGATCACTTTTTAGTTCAGTAATCGCATTATTAAGAGATTACAGTTTTAAAAAAGGAGCACCACCTTTAATTCCTGCATTATTTTCTGTCAAGAATACGCCAGTTAGCTTTTATATATCTCCCTTATTAGTCGGAATCGGTTATATATTAGGATTCACAAATACATTTGCATGGTTTGTCGGAGGAGCAATAACATATCTAGTAGCACAGCCTCTTGCAATAAGTAAAGGAATCAAAGATTTTGATACAATGAAGAACAGTTTTGGTATGGGATTTATGATAGGTATCGGTATTTCAATAATATTGGGAATCCTTTACTCTACACTTATAGCTACTACTAAAAAAAGCAAAAAATCAAATAATCGTTTTATTATTTTATCAATCATTATTGCATTTATTATATGTATTAACGTTTTCTATAAACTCCCAGTTTTCTTATCTCTAGTTTTAGTTCTAATTTGCATTTTATGTACTATAATCGCAGGTTATACAACAGGAAAAACCGGTATTAATCCAATGGAGATATATGCAATTATGACAATACTAGTAATTTCTTTTTTAAATTCATTGCTTAATAACTTAAATATTGGAGGAACAGTATTCCATACGAATCTTAATTTACTAACACTGTTTTTACTTGCTGCAATTGTCGCTATTGCATGTGGTTTAGCTGGCGATATATTAAATGATTTCAAATCTGGTTACAAATTAAAAACTGATCCTAAACAACAGTTTATTGGAGAATTAATAGGTGCAATTGTTAGTTCATTCGTAATTAGTTTCCTATTTTTCATTTTCTTTAACGTCTATAAGAATATAGGCCCTCAAGCAAAGAATCCTGAATTAATAGTTTTACAAGCATCTATTGTTTCATCAGTAATTCATGGTATCCCATTTATAAAAATATTCTGGATTGGGCTTATATTAGGAATGCTCCTTAATACAGCAAAACTTCCTATATTAACATTTGGTATTGGTATTTATTTGCCATTTTATTTAACAATCCCTGTATTTACAGGTGGTCTAATTGTATTAGTTGTAAATAGATTTTCTAAAAAATCATCAGAAAAGTTTTTACTTCTTTCTAATGGTTTTATGGCTGGAGAAGCAATTGTTGGTGTTATAATTTCAATTTTAGCTTATATTCATTTGTTTGGATAAATAAAATTTATTTTGAAAGAGGTAATTATATATGATATTAGGATTTGACATAGGAAATACACACATTGTTCCTATTTTTTATACAGATAAAGGTGAAATAATAGTGACATTCAGAATTCCAACATCTCTTGATATGACAGAGGATACTTTGTTTTCAATACTTAAATCATTGGCAGAACATCACGGAATTGATATTTACAAAGTAGAGTCAATCGTTGTTTCATCAGTTGTACCTCATGTAAATGAAACATTTGATTACTTAGCAAAAGATTATTTTAATACTGTTCCATATTTTGTGACTCTCGATGCTGTTGGTGATGCAATTAAGTTGCTTCCAGGAACCGAACGTGGACTAGGAGCAGATAGAATAGTTGATATTCTTGAATGTAAAAGAAAATATCCAGAAAAAGAGCTTATTATTATAGATTTTGGTACAGCTACTACATTTGATGTAATTAAAGATTCAACATATCTTGGTGGTTGTATTATTCCAGGGATTAATTTATCAATAAACTCGCTGTTCAAAAATACAGCAAAACTACCAAAAATAAAATTTGAGAAGCCATCAACTGCTCTTGGATTAAATACAGTCTCTCAAATTAATGCAGGAATATATTTTAGTAACGTAGGAGCAATTAGAGAGCTTATTAATGAATATAAGAAAGAACTTCCGAATAGTTATGTAATAGCAACAGGAGGGCAAGGGTACGAGATTTCAAATGTACTTGAAAATATAGATGAATATATACCGAATCTAGGTCCTCTAGGAATATTTCAATTTTATAAAATGGTTTCTCATGTTTATTGACTTTAGTAACTTTAATAGAAAAAAGAGTTAGGTAAATAATCATCTAACTCTTTTTTCTATTAAATACCCCATTATACTTAATTTATAAAAATTATTCCATTTTCTATTCTATCTTTTAAATCCTCTAGTTTATTTTCTATTAATTTTATTGTTTTTATGAATTCTTCATCAGATTTCCCAGTTGGATCGTCTAATCCCCAATCTTCTCTATGTTTACATGGTAAATATGGACAATTCACATTGCAGCCCATAGTTATAACTATATCTAGCTCTGGAATGTCTCTCAATAATTTTGATTTCTGCGACTCTTCCATATCTATAGAATAAATCTCCTTCATTATTCTAACAGCATCTTGATTTATTTCAGGCTTTACTTCGGTACCTGCAGAATATGACTCAAATACATTTACTCCTATCTTTTTTCCAAGTGCTTCAGCTATTTGTGATCTACATGAATTATGAACACATATGAATCCAACTTTTAACATTTTACCTCCTAATAATACTAATAGTACTTACTTATTATTGATTTGTTTTTTTATAATATCACTTAGTTCTGATTTATCAGCCATTCTTCCAGAAAATATAATTTTTCCATCAATTACTAATGCTGGTGTTTTCATTACTCCAAGTTTTGCAATTTCTATAAAATCTGTAACTTTCTCAACTTTTATATCTTCTCTTTCAATGTTTCCTAGAACATCTTCTATTCCTGCTTTTAATATGTCACAATTATTGCAACCTCCACCTAATACTTTAATTTCCATAATAATCATTCTCCTTTATATTTTATTAAACTTCATAATTAATCATTATAATAGTGTAAACCTTACAATATGAACACATAATTAAATAAATATCCTATTATGATAATCCCTAATGAAACAATACCCGTAAATGTCCAAAGTAACTTTGGCTTTATCACTTTACTTAACATAACTAACGAAGGAAATGAAAGTGCTGTCACAGCCATCATAAATGCTAATATAGTTCCTAATCCAACACTCTTAAGATAAAGTGCTTCTGCTATGGGAAGTGTTCCAAAAATGTCTGCATACATTGGTATTCCAATTATTGTAGCTATTATTACTGCAAACGGATTGTTATTTCCCAATATTTTCTCTATAATTTCTTGAGGAATCACATTATGAATTAACGCACCTATTCCAACACCAACTAATATTGCCATCCATACTTTTTTAATAATATCTATTACTTGCTGTCTTGAATATTTAATCCTCGATTTTATAGTTAATTTTTCATCTTCTTTATCCACATTAGGGACATTCATTACAAATCCCTCTATATATTTTTCCATTTTTAATTTGTCTATAATAACACCACCTATCACTGCAAGTATTATACCAACTAATACATATATTATTGCAACTTTTCGACCAAAAAATGATGAAATCATAATAACTGATGCTAAATCAACCAAAGGTGAGGAAATTAAGAATGAAAATGTTATTCCGATAGGCACTCTAGCAGATATAAATCCTATAAATATTGGTATACTAGAGCAACTACAAAATGGTGTTATTGTTCCTAATAATGCACCAAGTATATTTCCTTTTATTCCTTTGTGCTTTTCTAATATTTTTTTTGTTCTCTCTGGTGGAAAATAGCTTTGTATATAAGATATTGTAAATATTAATATACTCAATAGAATGAATATCTTAACTACATCATAAATAAAAAATTGTATTGCTCCACCTAGCATTCCATTAGTATCTAATCCCAAAACATTGGAAACTAATTTATTTGATAATTGATTCAACCAAGTCATTTTTAAAAATATATCTTCAAGATTCATATCTATATCTCCTTATTTCTTTTCACTTCACATCTATTTCCTTTTACTATTTCCAAATATTCTGACATATCTGGTAATTCTTTTAATATATTTATTAATATATCATAGTACTTAGATTTATTATTTATTTTATAATATGTCCACTGTGCTGAATTTTCTTCAACTATAATATCTAATTCTTTCATCTTTTTAATATTTTGACTTATCAATGGCTGACTACTGTCAAATATCTCGACAAAATGACAAGTACACATCATATTCTCACTCATTAATTTAAGCATGATTATTCTTTTTTCATCTGATAGTATTTTGGAAATTTCTCTCAAGTAATTTACTTTATCTAAATTCATATGTCCTCCTTTTTATATAATAATTTTCTTATATAAGTATATCATTATATAAAATAATTATCAATAAAAAAAGTACACTAACCTTTACGATTGTGTACTTTTAATTCTAACTAATCAATGTTATTCAGATAGATCTGCGTAATAGAAGTCAACTGGAGCTCCAACTGCTCTTATTACTACATTTTTTATTTTCGGATTTACAGCATAATTCGCTGATTCATAATATAGTCCTGAATAAAAGAATTCTTCAGTTGCTATTTTTTCAGCTTTTTTCATTGCATCCATTCTAACAGCATTATCATTATTTACTTGTGCTAATTCAATTAATTTATCATACTCCGGATTATTATATTTCGTTATATTTATTGCTCCAGATTTAGAATATAATAATTCTAAATATGTCATTGGGTCCGCATAATCTGGTCCCCATGCATATCTTATTACTTGATAATCATAATTTTTACCTTTTTCAAGTCTTATTTTAAATGTTGTTGATTCTATATTTACTTTAATTCCTAACTTTTCTTGCCATTGTGCTTGGAAATACTCTGCTTCTTTTTTAGCTGATCCTTTTTCATCTATTGCAAGTGTTAAATTAACATCTGCTGGTGTTTTACCTAATTCTTTCAATCCTTCTTCAAATAATTTTTTTATATCCTCTGCTTTGTATTGATCATACAAGTTTCCATTTTCTTCTCTGAAATCACCAGATGTTCCTGGAGTTCCATTAGCCACAAGTCCAGATCCTACAAACGAACTATTTCTTAATACATCTGATACTAATTTATTTCTATCTACGGCTAATGATAAAGCCTTTCTTATTTTTATATTCTTCAATATATCATCAGTTACATTAAATCCAAAATAGTATACTCTTCCATTTGCATGAACTTGTAAATCTGGTTTACCTTTAAATACATCTATTTTCTCATTTGATATTTTTGTTAAATCCATTTCACCATTTTGATACATACTAACTGCAGCATCGAAATCTGGTGTCATCATTGCCACTAAATTATCTATTTTTATATTATCTTTATTCCAATAATTTTCATTTTTTACTAATACTGCTTTATTATCATGAACCCATTCAACCATTGTATATGGACCATTGTAAATTGAATTTGATGCTTCTGTTGCATATTTATCTTTAAATTGCTCTAATGCTTTAGCATTTACTGGTGCAAATATCGGCAATATCAATATTTTTCCAAAGTATGCTGCTGGTTTAGATAACTCATATACTACTGTATAATCATCTGGCGCTGTTACTCCTACAGTTGAAAAATCTGTTGTTTTAGCTGTATTAAAGTCTTCTGCACCTTTTATATAATATGCCATATATGCATATTCTGAAGCTAATTTTGGATCTAATCCTCTTTTTAACCCATTAACATAATCTTTTGCTAATACTGGATCACCATTTGACCATTTAGCATCTTTTCTTAATTTAAATGTCCATATTTTTCCATCGGGTGATACAGTATAACTTTCTGCTCCTGCTGGTACAATTTCATTTTTTTCATTTAATCTTACAACATTTTCATATGTTGCATTTGAAATCATAAATCCACCCATATCTGTTAGCAGTTGTGGATCAAGTGACGATGGTTCTGCCTCAATGTTAAATGTTACTGTTTTTCCTTTTAATTTTGTTCCTTTATCACCACATGAAACTATAAGTACTAGTCCAAGCAGTAAAAATAAAATCTTCTTCATAACTCGTTACCTCCATTTATTGTTTTATATATAAAATTAAATTTATAATATACCATGTTCTTTTAGGTACGTTGTTTCAACGTAGTGTCCTTCTTTGTATTCTGTAAGCTCTTGTTCCATAGGTATTTGATTAATCTCTGAAATATCTCCTACTGGGCTTCTCAAATACGACTCATCCATAACTATTTTTTCTATTTTAATATATGATGGATCTGCTACTGGTACTGCAGAAATTAATGATTTCGTATATATATGTATCGGATTATCATAGACATTACTTGGAGTTCCAAGTTCTACAATCTTACCTCTATACATAACTGCTACTCTATCTGATATATATTTAACCATTGATAAGTCATGTGCGATAAATAATAGCGTTAAGTTTCTTTCTTTTTGTAAATCTTTAAGTAAGTTTACAACTTGTGCCTGTATTGAAACATCTAATGCTGATATTGGCTCATCACAAACAAGTATTTCTGGATCCACTGCTAATGCTCTTGCTATACCTATTCTCTGTCTTTGTCCACCTGAAAATTCGTGTGGAAATCGACTAGCATGTTCTCTATTTAATCCAACTGTTTCAAGTAAATTAAATACTTTCTCATTTCTTTCTTGTTTATTTGCTGCTAATTTATGTATGTCGATTCCTTCCGCAATAATATCTCCTACCGTCATTCTGGGGTTAAGTGATGCTTGTGGATCTTGAAATATCATTTGTACTTTTTTTGTAAATTCCTTTTTACTATATTTTTCGATATCTTTTCCATGAAATTTTATATTCCCATTTGTTTTTTCATATAATTTTGCAATTGTTCTACCTAATGTTGTTTTACCTGAGCCTGATTCTCCAACTAAACTTAATACTTCACCTTCATAAATATCAACAGTTACATTATCAACTGCTTTTAGAAATGACTTTCCTTGCATTGGAAAGTACTTTTTCAAGTTTTCTATCTCTATTATTTTTTTTCTACTATTCATTACCGCTCACTCTCTCTTCCTTTTTAGAATCCAAAGAGAACTTCACTTCAGGTGCACCTTCTACATATAACCATGATTTTACAAAGTGTCCATTTCCTAAATCTATCATGGGCGGCTTTTTCTCATAATCAACTTTCATTGCGTATTCTGACCTCGCTGCAAAGGGATCTCCTTTTGGTGGGCTTAATAGATCTGGTGGTGTCCCTGGTATTGATGTTAAACGTTCATCGTTTCTCATATCTAATCTTGGTAAAGACTTTAATAATCCCCACGTATATGGGTGTTTGGGGTTCTCAAACAACTCTTTTACAGGTGCCTCTTCTAATTTTTCTCCAGCATACATGACAACTACTCTATCTGCTGTCTCAGCAACTACTCCTAAATCATGAGTTATTAGTATTACTGCTATATTTAAGTCTCTTTTCAATTCATTAATTAAATCAAGTATTTGTGCCTGAATTGTAACATCAAGTGCCGTTGTTGGTTCATCACAAATAAGTAAGTCAGGCTCACAAGATAATGCTATAGCAATAACAACTCTCTGACGCATACCTCCTGAAAATTCATGTGGATATTGATAGAATCTCTCTTCTGGTTTTGGTATCCCAACTTTTCTTAACATATCTATTGCAATTTTCTTAGCTTCTTCTTTTGATACTTTTTTATGGATTAGTATCCCTTCCATAATTTGTTTCCCTACTTTTGTAGTTGGATTTAATGATGTCATAGGATCTTGGAATATCATTCCTATCTTTCCACCTCTTAACTCCCTCATTCTTTTATCATTTGCTTTTACTATATCTTCACCATCAAATAATATTTCTCCATTCTTTATAACTCCTGGTGGCATAGGTATTAGTTTCATAATTGTTTGCACTGTAACAGATTTCCCCGATCCTGACTCCCCAACAATTGCTAATGTTTCTCCTCTTTTTACAGAAAAACTTATATCCCTTAATGCTTGAACTTCTCCTGCATAAGTATTAAATGAAACATTTAAATTTTTTACCTCTAATAAATTTATATTCTCCATGATTTCACCCACCTAACTATTTCTCAATTTTGGATTCAGCGCATCACTTAATGCATCTCCAACAATATTAAATGCTAATGTTATTAACGATATTGCAACTGCTGGAATCATAAATAAATACAGATGTGAATCTATTACTTCATATCCAGATGACACCATATTTCCTAGCGATGCTTGTGGGATTGGTACTCCTAATCCAATATAACTCAAAAATGCTTCTGTAAATATTATTTGTGGTATATCTGTAGTTAATCTTACAATTATAATTCCTAATGTATTTGGTATCAAATGTTTTATCATTATCCACCAAAAATTTCCACCTAATGCTCTTGAAGCTAATACATATTCCGTTTCTTTAAGTTTCAATACTTCTCCTCTAACTAGGAGAGAGTAATTTAACCAACGTGACAATGTCATTGCAATTATAATTGTAGTGAGATTATTTCCAAGTACTACCATTAGTAGAATTATATAAATCAGTGATGGTATTGCCATTACAATCTCTACAAATCTCGTCATTAGTTGATCTATCCTACCACCAAAATATGCTGAAACTGCTCCGTATATTGTTCCTATCAGTACGCATATAACAACAACAACTATTGCTAAGGTCATAGATACTTTTATTGCTTGTGCAAGTCTTACAAATAGATCTCTTCCAAAATCATCCGTTCCCAACCAGTGACCTGACCTCATATCTTTAAACGGCTCCGTGAATCTTATTGCTAAATTTTGTTGCATGTACTGATATTTTGAGAACATCTGTCCAAAAATAGCAATAAATGTAAATCCTAATATTATGAATAGAAAAAATAATGCTATTTTATTTTGCTTAAATCTTCTCCACGCATCTTGCCAAAATGTCAAACTTGGTTTATATATTGTTTCACTCTTAGTCGCATCTGGGCCTACTAATCTAAAATCTTCCATTATGCATCAGCTCCATTTCCACCAAGTTTTATTCTAGGATCTACTAATACATATACAATATCTACAACTAGCATCATCACAATTAAGAATGCTGCATAAAATATTGTTATTCCCAGTGTCATTGTATAATCTCTGTCATATATACTTTGTATATAATATCTTCCTAGTCCAGGTATTGAAAATATCTTTTCGACTACAAAAGAACCCGTTAATACTGCCGCTATCGTTGGTCCCATAACTGTAACGATAGGTAATATCGCATTTCTTAATGCATGTCTTGTAACTATTTTTCTTGGTGCTACTCCTTTAGCAATTGCTAGCTTTATGTAATCTTGACCCATAACTTCTATCATCTTGTTTCTCATTAACCTTGCTATTAATGCTACTGTGTACAGCCCTAATGCGATAACTGGCAATATCTGTTTCTCTATTCCATCCCATCCATTAAGCTTTAATCTAGTTAATGGTAATCCCCAATCAGAAATAAGTATTCCATTATGAATATCAACTGCATACTTTTGTAATAATCCTGCTAATACAAAACTTGGAACAGAAATTCCAATAACAGCAATCATCATCGCTATATTATCTATTAATTTTCCTCTTTTCAGCGCAGCTATTATTCCTAGTGGAAGACCTAGAACAAGAGAGAATATCATCGCTCTTCCTCCCAAATCAGCAGATATCGGAAAACTTTTTTCTATAACACTATTTACCGTTCTCCCCCTACTCTTCATTGATTCTCCTAGATCGCCTTTTATGACAGATGTTAAATAATAAACATATTGTTCCGATAAAGGCTTATCCATATGGTACTTTGCAAGTAAATTTTGCTTTATTTGAGGTGACAATTCCTTCTCACTTTGGAATGGATCACCAGGAAGTGCATGTAGTAAAAAGAATGTAATTGTAACTATTAACCATAAAGTGACCAATCCTTGAACTAATCTTGATCCTAAAAATTTTAAAGTATTCTTCATATTATCCCTTTCTATATTACTTTGTTTGCTATATACATAATTATAGTCATTTATTATGTAAATAGCAATAGAAAAAATTATATATTTTATTTATAGTGTCATTACTATTAATGACATTTAATTTTACTTTGGAAAGTAAAAGGAGCTTTCGAAGCTCCTCTTATTATTTTATTATTAATTTACTTCAGATTTCTTAATTGATTTAACATTTAAAGTTCTTCCATCAGATGAAGTTGGTATTTTTATTTCACCTAATTTAATTTTGTCTCTTAATTTAAGTAGTAACGGATTATTGAAATCATAATTTATTATTTCCCAATTTCCCTCTAATTTTGGTGTTACATTACCGCCATTTTTTTCAGTGATGTACTTTATTATCAGATCTCTTACTCTTCCTCCATCCTGTAATTCTAAATAAGAATCATAATACTTATCTTCTTCTTTTACTAATTTTAAAGTTAATAATGTACCAAATCTGTAATTATTAACTGCTAGTTTATAAATCTTATCTTTTTGTATTTCTTCATTATTTATAGTAGGATTTACTATTCTAGACCCCTTAGGCTTTGTTATATCTATTTTATAGTTTATCCCTGAAAACATATCATAATTATATCCTCTAATTTTTTCATCAAAACTTATTGTTAAATCATCTGGTTGTAATTGATTATAATATGAAACTGACCACTCCATATATTTTATTAAATTTTCTCCTGTAATATTAACTCCCACAAGTGTATTCGTATATTTATAGATAAATGCCACATCTTTTCTTTTAAAATCTCCTTTTTCAAGGTTTGATCCAAAATTAAATAATGCTGCTGAAGACACATCTGCATTTGCATAATATTTTTGAACTTCATTAATAAGTTGTATAACCGGTGTTTCTTTCAGCTGAGATATTGGCATTGTAGTTACTTCTCTTTCACCAGTTAAAAAATCAACATCTTTAATGAATGTATCTGTTACTTTACCTAATACTTGATTAGAAAACTCTTTTGATTGTTTATCTACATAGTTATACTTTTCCTTCAGTTCATTATCTTCTTTTATCTCTTTTGTAGATATATTTTCTGTTGTTATTGTAGATTCGTGTGTATCTGTATTATAAACTACAACTGCTTTAGCAACATTTGATCCATATGCTCCAGGTTCAATTGTTTTAACTCCGTTAACCTCTTTGTTATAAATTGCATGTTCGTGTCCCGCAAATATAATATTAAATTGTGGAAATTTTTCTGCTAATTGAGTAATTCCACTTCCACCTTTTTCATCTTCTCTCCCCAAATGAAAGCTTCCAATTAATAAATCGTACTTACCTTCTATTTTTTTTAGTGTCTCTGTTATTGCTTTTTCTGGTAATAAAAATGTCAATCCTTGAAAGTGCTCCGGGCTAGATGCTTCCCACATTGGTATATGTGGGGGAGTTATTCCAATTATCGCTATTCTGACACCTTCAACATTTTTTATTATATAAGGTAACACATAGTTTTTTCCATTATCTTTTATAATATTTGCACTAAGTACTTTCCCTTTAAATCCTTTTACATTTCTATCTAAAAAACTTTTTTCAAAATTAAATTCGTGATTTCCTAAGATCCAAGCATCATATTTGAGGTCATTTAAAGCTGATATCATTGGATGAATTGCCATATTATTAAATAACTCGGCACTGTTATCTTGAACTGTATCCCCATTGTCAATTAATATAACATTTTTATTTTGACTTCTTTCAGTTTTTATTATTGTTGCTGCCTTTGTAAGTCCAGAGGAATTATCAACTTGATCTATTGCATAATCATAGGAAAACAACCTCCCGTGGAGATCTGATGTTTCTAAAAATATTATTTTGACTTCTTTTCCAAAAGAAAAAATAGATATTAATAAAAATAATACAATTAACAATTTACTTCTAAAACTAAATTTATTCTGCATCATCATTCCTTCTCTCTATATTATTTATTGAAATCATATTTTACGTTTGTTGTTGTTGGTATTGTGATTGATTTTTTATCTGCTACATAATCTATAAATGCTTTTGCATAGTCAATATACGTATCAGTTCCACCTCTTGTATCTTTAATTTTACCAAATGTTACCCATCCATCTTTTCCACCTGCTAAATAAGAATTCGTTCCTATTTTATAAGTTTTTGCAAGATCTAATGGTTTCCATTCTCCTGTTATTCTATCTTTCACTTCTACTTTAGTTACTCTTGTTCCTAATTCTCCTGATTTTTTAGCCTCATATCTTATTCCTGCTCCATAAGGGAATCCTCCTGTTGACCCACCTTCTTTTGTAGAGTATTCTATTGCTTCTTCCATAACTTGTTTAATTTCTGCACCTGACATTGAAAATACATATAATGTATTTGCAAAAGGTAATAAATTATATCCAGTGTCATAACTAAATTCTCCTGCTGGTATTGCTGTTCTTACCCCTCCTGCATTTTGCAAGAACATGTCGACATCTCCTGTTCCCATTGTTTGTAATTTATATAAAAATGCTTCTGTAACTAGTGATGCCGCATAAGAACCATTAGGATTTACTGCATTTGGTATTCTATTTTCTGATCCTCCTGGAACAACAACTTCTACTTTACCTACTATTTGTTTTCCTAATTCTACTTTTTCTTTTTGATATGTTGATAATATTTCTTTTGCTTCTGCATTTTCAGGTACAACTTTTATGAAGTTTTTAGTTGCAATATATTTCATTAAACTTTCTTTTTCTGCACCTTCAAGTATGTAATCTTTTTTATCTGCACCTTTTCTTTGGAATAAATTATCTCCAATTATAACTTCTGGTGTTCCCTCTATTTTTTTTATTATTCCATATGCATCAAATTTAACTTTTGTATTTCCTAATACATAATTATAGTTATATGCTTCTAAAATATAGACCGGATTTCCATCTTTTGATGTAATTTGTGTTGGATAATCAGCTACTGGATTCCATCCAATCTCTTTAAATTGTGATCCTAATAAATAATGTGTGTCTCCAGAAACTATTAAATCTATTCCTGATACTTCTTTTGCTATCTCAACATTCATGTCATAACCTGCATGTGATAATAAAATTATTTTATTAATTCCTTTTGCAGTCAATTCTTCTACTGCTTTTTTAGTCGCTGTTCTCTCTTCTTCAAATTTCAAATCTTTTCCTGGATTAGATGAAGCTACTGTTTTTCCTACTACTACAAGTCCAATAATTCCTACTTTTTCTCCACCTATTTCTTTTATTATATAAGGTGTCCATTCGCCTTTTAATTCACTTGTTTCATCTGGAGTAACATTTGCTGACACTACTGGGACATCTAACTCTGTTAAGTATTTCTTCAACACTCTATTTCCACCATCAAACTCATGATTTCCTAATGTTGTTGCATCAAATTTAATTTTATTCATCAATTTAGCATCCGCAACACCTTCAAATAATGTGTAATAAAGTGTTCCCGTCATAGCATCACCTGCATGTAATACTAGAGGATTTTTCGATACTTTTTTAAGCCTTGCTATTTCTTCTGCCATTCTAGTCATTCCACCTACATTTACAGTTGTTGCTTTTCCATCAAGTGTTAATGACATTTTATCCGATTCTAAGTGTGAATGATGATCATTGATATGAAGCACTGTTAATTCTAATGCTTTCGTTTTCTTTGGTTTAACTACTTTTGTTTCTTCAGAAAATGCCATTTGACTAGATGCCAAGGTTAACAGTAATCCTAACGATATAATTGTCTTTTTCATAATTCCTCCTATTTTTATTGGTAGTTATATTATACCTCGTTTTGAAGTTTTGTTTTGAATAATAGAATAACTTTTGATTAATTCTAATTAAATTAAAAGTGGAAGACTTCGTGTGAAATCTTCCAACTATTTATTACTATTTATCTGATATTGCAACTACTCCTGGTAATTCTTTTCCTTCTAAGTACTCTAATGATGCTCCACCACCTGTTGATATGTGCGAGAATTTATCTGCATAACCTAATTGAATTGCTGCCGCTGCTGAATCTCCACCACCAATTATTGTTTTTGCATCTTTTAAGTTTGCAATTGCTTCACAAACTCCGATAGTTCCTTTTGCGAAATTAGGCATTTCAAAAACTCCCATAGGTCCGTTCCATACTACAGTTTTAGCTCCCTCTAATTTATCCGAGAATAATTTGATTGAAGCTTCTCCTATATCTAATCCCATCCACCCATCTTCAACTGCATCTACTGATACTGTTTTGAATGCTGTGTCATTTTTAAATTCTTGTGCAACAATTGTATCAACTGGTAATAGTAACTCTACACCTTTTGCTGCTGCTTTATCTAATAATGATTTTGCTAATTCTACTTTATCTGCTTCTAATAATGAAGATCCTACATTTTTCCCTTGTGCTTTTAGGAATGTAAACATCATCCCTCCACCTATTATTACTTTATCGGCTTTATCTAATAAGTTTTCTATTACTCCAATTTTATCAGAAACTTTTGCTCCACCTAATATCGCAACAAAAGGTCTTGCTGGACTATCTACTGCTCCACCAATGAACTCTATTTCTTTTGACATTAAGAATCCTGCTACTGAAACTGCTATATTTGAAGAAATTCCTACATTTGAAGCATGTGCTCTATGAGCAGTTCCAAATGCATCGTTTACAAAAACATCTCCAAGAGATGCCCAGTATTTACCTAATTCAGGATCATTTTTTGATTCTTTTTTTCCATCAACATCTTCAAATCTAGTGTTTTCGAACATCAAGATTTCTCCATCTTTTAATTCTGCAACTGCTTTTTCTAATTCTGCTCCTCTTGTTACTGGAACGAATTTAACTGGTTTCCCTAATACTTCTTCTAATCTTTTTGCAACTGGTGCTAAAGAAGATTTTGCTTTATCAGCTTCTTCTTTTACTCTTCCTAAATGTGAGAAAGCTATTACTTTTCCACCATTGTCTAATACATATTTTAAAGTAGGTATTGCTGCTTTGATTCTGTTATCATCTGTAATAACACCTTCTTTGATAGGTACGTTAAAATCAACTCTTACTAAAACTTTCTTCCCTTTTACATCAACATCATTTAATGTTTTTTTAGCCATGACATCCTCCTAATATATTTTAGTTTATATGAATATTATATATAAATTTTCTCGTTGTTTCAAGAACTTTATTTATTCTTTCCTACAATTTTTCTATGAACAGTCCCAAGTATATAGAACATTGGAGAAATCCAGTTTTTTTAGGTCTTCTATATTTATAAAGAAGTTTCCTATTCCAGCATCGCCCCACATTATGTTCTTCTTATTTTGAAAGTCTGAATCTAATTGAAATAATAGAAAATTGTATTTATCTAGATTTTCATATGCTGCTCTTGGATCCCACTGTGTGAAGAATGGATATCCTCCTATTTGGTGCCCTCCAGAGTATGCATCATTATACGTTTCGTAAACTTCATCTTGACTATCTTCATTCAACTCTTCAAGATAATCATAAGGTTCTTTACCAATTATTTTCTCCCATTCGTATGATTCCATTGTAACCATTTGATCTAAGATTTGAAAACTTAACTTGTACTCACCGTCAACAACGGGATAGAAACTATCTGTTTTCTGATCTAAAAATCTAAAATCATCAATCAAATTAGCCGAATCTTCTATTTCTGGAAAATACATTACTCTATATCCTGTCTTTTTCTCATTTTTCCCGAAGTCAGAACCTAATACATCATCATAATAATCAATAAAAAAACTTAAAATCCCTTTTCGAGGTAAATATTTCAATTCTGAATCTTGCTCTAATTCTTCTGAAATATTTTGTTGAGTAAATATTTCGTTAAAATTTATTTGAGCAAGCATAGATAATGGAACTCCGTTCTCATTTTTTGGATAATCCGCATTTTTAGGAAAGTATGGATTCCCTCCAAATTTACTTGTTGTTACAGGAAGTCCTTCTACATCATTAATTCTTTCTGTTTCCATGAATATTATTTTTTTAAGTGTTTTCTCTAAGATTTCTCTATCTTTTTCCATTTCATCAGGAAGAAAAATATCATTCTTTATCATATATAAAAATCTCACCTTCTATGTTTCTTTTTATTTATTCGTAATTTTAAGAAAAGCGGAACAAAAAAATATTTTAAGTTCCGCTTATCATAATAAAATTATATGATTTATTTACTATTTTATGATTGATACAAAGTATTTAGCTAATCTTACTAATTGAGCAGTATAAGACATTTCATTGTCATACCAAGCAACTGTTTTAACTAATTGTTTGTCTCCAACAGTCATTACTTTTGTTTGAGTTCCATCAAATAATGATCCATTTTGTAATCCGATTATATCAGAAGATACTAATTCGTCTTCAGTGTATCCGAATGATTCGTTTGATGCTGCTTTCATAGCTGCATTTATTTCTTCAACTGAAGTTGTTTTTTCTAATACAGTTATTAATTCAGTTAATGATCCAGTTATAACTGGTACTCTTTGTGCTGCTCCATCTAATTTACCTTTTAATTCTGGTATAACTAATCCTATTGCTTTAGCTGCTCCAGTTGTATTAGGTACTATATTTGCTGCTGCTGCTCTTCCTCTTCTTAAATCTTTCTTACCGTGAGGTGCATCTAATGTGTTTTGATCATTTGTGTAAGCATGAATAGTTGTCATTAATCCTTCAACCACTCCATAGTTATCTTGTAATACTTTTGCCATTGGTGCTAAACAGTTAGTTGTACATGAAGCTCCTGAAATTACTTCTTCAGTTCCGTCTAAAGTTTTGTGATTAACGTTCATTACTATAGTTTTTAAATCTCCTGTAGCTGGTGCAGAAATGATTACTCTTTTTGCTCCTGCTGTTATATGAGCTGATGCAGTTGTTTTGTCAGTAAAGAATCCTGTACATTCAATAACAACGTCTACTCCTAATTTTCCCCAAGGTAAATTTGCAGGGTCTTTTTCAGCATAAACTGTGATTTCTCTTCCATCAACTATGATTTTTCCTTCTGCTGCTGCTACTTTGTCAGCTTTAACATATCTTCCTTGAGCTGAATCATACTTTAATAAGTGTGCTAATGTTTTAGAATCTGTTAAATCATTTATTGCTACAATTTCAAATTCTGGGCTTTCCTCCATAAGTCTAAATGCTAATCTTCCAATTCTTCCAAATCCATTAATCGCTACTTTAACTGCCATTTATTGTACCTCCTATAAATTTTTATACCTCAAGTATAGCATAGTTTTTTTTTTATTTCAATTATCTTTTTAAGTTCTTTTCAAGGCGTAAATTGTGTATAAATTCGAGTCCTGTTTGATGGTAATTAAGTTTAGTTATTAGGGATTGATTCGTTTGCAACAGATATTAAACAAACGGAAATTATCTCTATCTATTTCTGAATTCCCACTTTAGTTAAAATATATTTTTGCTCTTTGTCTATATAATTATAACTACACTGTTTGTCTTAATTTTTCATAAACTACATTTACTAATAAACCCCTTATAGTTTCTGAGAATTTTTCATCATCTAGTACTTTTTCGCAAAAACTCTGATTTTGATTCATTCTATCTATCACTACATTCGTAAACACCTCGTCAAATGGAAATCTGAAATGTTCTTCAGAATTACTTCTTGCCTGCATTCTAAGTTCTTCATTATTATCCATATCATTGATAAATTGTTCTAACACTTTATCAATGTTGTTAAATTCAGTTCCAAATCTCTCATTTAGCTTCTCGATTAACTCTGACAACACAGACTTTTCTTCATCACCTTTCGACACTCCTACATGATGTTTATTAGAAAGTGGCTCACTTTTATCTAAGGTTATTGACCCTTCAAATATTTTTTGAACTCTATAATATTGTAAAGTAATTTCATTATCAAAAGATAACGAACTTGCTGTGTCATCTTTAGGTAGTTTTTTACTTAAAAACTGTGAAAATACATATAATTTATGCATATTTGCGTCATCAAGTTTAACAATACTACTTATAAATGAATATGTACGAATAAATTTAATTAATGTACTTTTAAATTCATCTTGCTCAGCTTTTTTCAGTTTTTTGTACCTTTCTACAGATGGATCAATGCAACTGTTTAAGATACCAAAGTCCATATTCCCTTGTTTCTTTGTAGGCTTGAAATATGCTTTAGATAATTCATCAATTTCACGTTCCCAATATACTCTATACTCGTCTAGTTTTATTTTCAAATCATACATTATGTTTGCATCAGTAGTTTCTTGAATTATTGATTCTTCGTAATAAGGTAAAAATGATGCTTGAATATCTTCTGCTGTATTAACAAAATCAAGTACGAAAGTATCTTCTTTTCCAAAACAAGTACGATTTAATCTTGATAGTGTTTGAACGGCCTTAACACCACTTAATTTCTTATCAACGAACATTGTATGAAGAAGCGGCTCATCAAATCCCGTTTGATATTTTTCAGCCACTAAAAGGACTTGATAATTTCCACTTGAAAACTTTTCAGGTAATTCAGATTCTTTTATCTTGTTAATACCAACTTCTGTATATTCTTCCCCACCGTCAACAATAGTTCCAGAAAAGGCAATTAAAATACCTAGTTCGTTTTTATAACCCATTTTTTTTATATATTTTTCAAACTCAAAATAATATCGAACTGCATGCAATCTCGAACCAGTAACTACCATTGCTTTTGCATTTCCTCCTATTTTATTTTTTGTTATTGTTCTAAAATGCTCAACAATTATTTGCGTTTTTTGAGCAAGGTTATATGGGTGAAGGCTTAAAAATTTCCCTAATGCTTTATTAGCTTTGCTTTTTTCATATCTTGGATCATCAGCTATTTTTTTACCAACTTTAAAATAAGTATCATATGTTATATAATTCTTTAGTACATCAAGAATAAACCCTTCCTCTATTGCTTGTTTCATTGAGTATACGTGAAAGGCTTTTGGAATGCCATTTATACCAACTGTACCAAACGTTTCTATCGTTTTAGGTTTAGGAGTTGCTGTAAAAGCAAAAAACGAAAGATTTGAGAGTTTACCATGTGTAGACATTTCTTTTGTAATTTCATCTTCACTATCTAATGTGGTATTCTCCTCTTTTGCTTCATCATCTGCAACTTGTTGCAGAAGTTTTTCTTCACTAAAATTATTTGCATCACCTAAAATTGCTTTCATTTTTTGACTTGCTTTTCCTGATTGTGAAGAATGTGCTTCATCAACAATAATAGCAAATCTCTTTCCTTCAAAATTATTTATTTTTTCAAGTATAAAGGGAAATTTTTGAATGGTCGTTATAATAATTTTTTTGCCTGTATTTAATGCCTCGGCAAGTTGAGTTGAATCGCTATCAATCTTAACTACTACTCCTTCAACATGCTCAAATTGATAAATAGTATCTTGTAATTGCTTATCAAGAACTCTTCTATCCGTAATTACAATCGTACTATTGAAAATAACTTTATCATTAGCATCATGTAGATTTGATAAATGATGTGACAGCCATGCGATTGAATTAGATTTTCCACTTCCTGCACTATGCTGGATAAGATAATTATTGCCGGTACCTTTATCCTTAACATCGAAAATTAACTTTCTAACAACATCAAGTTGATGATATCTCGGGAATATAAGTGTTTCTTTCTCAGTATTTTCAAGGTGGATAAATCTATGAATAATATCAAGTATGCTATCTTTTTGTAAAACTTCATCCCATAAATATGACGTACGATAATTACCTCCACCAACAGGATTTCCTTTGCCTCCATTGTTACCCTTATTAAAAGGAAGGAAATATGTGTCTATACCTTTTAATCTAGTTGTCATCCATACTTCATCTGTATCAACTGCAAAATGAACTATACATCTTGACTTAAACCTAAGCAATAAATCATGTGAACTACGATCATGCATATACTGTTTTTTTGCATTTGCGACAGTTTGTCCCGTAATTGCATTTTTAAGTTCAATAGTAGATATAGGTAACCCGTTAACAAATAAAACAACATCAATTGAATTTTCATTTTTTAAGCTGTAACGAACTTGTCTAGTGATTGATAAAATATTTTCTTCATACATTTTCAAGTTAGTTTGATTCATACTACTTGCTGGCTTGAAAAAACACAATGAAAATTTTGCAGGTGTATCAACAATACCGTGACGTAAAAGATGTAACATCCCATATCTATCTAAATCTTTGTGCAATTTCTTTAAAAAGTTTTCTTCAATCAAAGTACCATGTTTATTTACAAGTTTATCCCATTCTTTTGGTTGACTACTTTTTAGAAATCTAAATAAAAGGGCAGTGTCGATAGCAAATTCCCGATTATAATTTGAAGATTCTCCTTTGATATAGCCTCCATTCTCTATAAGACTATATTCAATTTCATTTTCAAATGTAATTTCTTTTGTTGTGATTGCCATTAGATTACCTCCCTACTAATATGTTCTTCTATCTTTATTTTCCCAGCAACAGCTTCACTGATAATTGCTTTTTTGTATTCTTGTAATTTTGCAATTTGTTGCTCAATGCTATTTACTATTGAATTAATTTTATTAGTTTTACTGTTAATATAATTACTTATTTTTGCTTGATTATCTACTGTAGGGACTGGAATATTAAAATCTAAGAAAACTTCAGTTTGTAATCTCCATCTTCCTAAATTAGATACTCCTTGCCCAAATTTATAAAATATTCTTCGTGAATAACATTGCTGAAACAAATACTTATAGTAATCACTATTCATTTTACTACTATTTTTAAATCTGAAAACACGGTAATCAGGACTTGTAACCCCATTATATATAGAACAATCAACATTTCCTGTTAATAAGTCCATGCCATTCATAGCAAAATCTCCAACATTAACTTCTTGATATCCTACGTAAGATTGCGCCAATTGTCCATCATTTTTAGTAATATCTTTAACTTTTATACCTGTTTGAGTAATTGATAAAACCGGTCTATCTTCAAGCATGTATGGACGTTTTACAATGTCGAAAACTCTTCTAATCTTATATATGTTCCAAGATGCAGGTACCTTACCTATCCAATCAACTCCACTATCTTTCATTGAGCCATTTTTATCTAATCCTTTTGTAACTGCTTCATTAATTATCGTTTGACGGTATTCTTTTAGCCTTATGATTAAGTCTTGTTTATCGCTAGTTAATTTGTTGATGAAATTAGTTTTTTGATCAAGAAAATCAGTTATTTGTAATTGTTTAGTGTAGTTAGGTATAGTAATATTGAAATTTCTAAGCACACTTACAGATACGCCCCCAATCAGCCCTGTGGTATTAATTACAAATTGATCTCCGAAATCTTTTGATAATATAAAAAAATAAAGAAATCTATTTACAATTAGATTATTCGGAACAAAGCAACACAGTTTATTTACAAAAGCAACATCTTCACTCAAATATGCTTTTTTTTTCCTGCACTTCCACCTTCTATACATAGTAAGATTGAATTTATTGGAGCAATCTTATAAATCCCATCATTAACCTTTATTCCAGAATTATAATTAACACTGAGATTGTTATCAATATCTTTTGTTGAAATATAATTTATTCCACACTTGTTATTTGAATTATTTTTCTTTGATTCTTCATTCATACTATTCCCAGTATATATAGTACTCACATATTTAAGTCTAGTCTTAGCATCATTTTTGCCCATTTTTTTTATCCAAGGTATTTCATTATTCTCATTTTTTTTCATGTTTTCACCTAACCCTTAAACAATTCATTCAATGATTTTTGAATTTTTTCTTCAAGTTGCTTAATTTCATCTAATATAACAGAGGATTCTCTTAGTGGAGTAAACTTATAGAAATGTCTAGTAAAAGGTATTTCATATCCAATTTTTGTTTTCTTTTCATCAATCCAAGCATCAGGTACATGAGGTAGTACTTCACGTTTGAAATATTCATGAATATCTTCTTTGAAAGGAACAGTTTCTGTATCACGCAATTTAGAATTTGGCTTCGGATTTCCCTTTTCTACAACAACTTCTCTATTCTCATCGTAGAGTGGACGTTCAATTGTAATTTTTCTATATCCAAAGTCATCATTATCAAAATCTATATAATTTTCATCATGTTCATATGTACTGTAAAGCCTTACAATTTCTTTACGATCACTTTCAGTTATTTCATTACGTTTATTTCCAAGTGATTTTCGCATTTTTCCAAAGAATGAAGTTCCATTTATTAAGCGGATTTTTCCTTTTCTACGGTCAGTTTTTCTATTTGTTAAAATCCATACATATGTAGATATTCCAGTATTGTAAAACAATTGATCAGGTAACCCAATAACTGCCTCTAATAAATCTTTTTCAATAATCCATTTTCTAATTTCACTTTCCCCACTGCCTGCATCACCTGTGAAAAGAGGCGAACCATTGAAAACAATACCAATACGACTTCCACCCTTTTCAATTGGCTGCATTTTAGAAATCATATGTTGTAGAAATAATAATGATCCATCTGAAATACGAGGAGTTCCGGCACCGAATCTCCCATCATAACCTTTGTGTTTTGATTCATTTTCAATGAAATTTTTTACTTTTTTCCATTCCACTCCAAATGGAGGGTTTGACAGTATATAATCAAATTTCTGTTCTCTAAAACCATCCTCACTAAAACTGTTTCCAAAAACAATTTTACTATTTGTATTGTTCTTAAGAATCATGTCAGATTTGCAGGTAGCATATGTTTCAGGGTTTAACTCCTGCCCAAATGGTACAACTGTTGTTCTACTATTCAATGCTCTAATCTTATTTTGCGCAATAGAAAGCATCCCACCAGTACCACATGCCGGATCCAAAATTGTAATTACTTTTCCATCTGTAGTTGTAATTTCATCTAGGTCAGTATCTAATAACACCTCCACCATGAGTTCAATCACTTCCCTTGGCGTAAAGTGTTCCCCTGCAGTTTCGTTTGATTGCTCTGAAAACTTACGAATTAATTCTTCAAACATATATCCCATTTCAAGGTTATCAATAGTATCAGCACCTAAGTTTATCTCTGAAAATTTCTGTACTACAAGGTAAAGCAGCCCAGCTTTTTTTAACTTCTCTATTATCGTTGCAATCTCAAAATTATCAAGTATTTCTTTTACATCATCAGAAAAACCATTTATATAGTCTTTAAGATTTGTATCAATGTTGTTGCTATCATCAATCAGTTTCTCAAAATCAAATTTACTAACATTATAATAATCATGCCCCGTGTACTTTTTAAAAATCGGAGCTTTGTTACTTACTGCTAAAGATTTATTCCTTTCTAAAATCTCTTCTTTTGAAGGAGCCAAAACACAATCAAATCGCCTAAGCACTGTAAATGGCAGAATCACCTTTCCATACTCACTTTGTTTAAAGTTGCCACGCAATAGATCTGCTATACTCCAAATGAAATTTGCTTGTTCTTTAATATCCATGATTACATCTCTCCTTTTCTTCTATTATTTTTCTAACCGCATCAACAACATCTTTATTTTTTACAAGAAAATCTATGATATCAGGAGGGGCAGATTCTTTAATCTCTGCATATAAATTATATATTTCTGTCTTGTCCTTGAAATTTAAATTTTTAACTAAACTAATGAGCACTTTTTCAGTTGGAAAACCATTACCGTTTTCAATATCGTATAACGTTGCATAGCTCATTTCACACTCAGATGCTAATTTCCTTAATGATTTTTTATCATTCAACCTTTGTATTTTTATTTTTTCCCCCAATCTAAATTTTTCCTTAAAAGATATATTCACAAGTCCCTCCTTTCTTGATATTATAAT
>JAGOYM010000087.1 GCA_018059165.1 Leptotrichiaceae bacterium
ATAACATGATAAGAACCTTGGAAGAAAACATCCACGCGATAATTGGCGACACCACAGAGTACAAAATTTCAGAGATAAACACCTTACTTGAAGAAAAGCAAAAAGAACTCATCAAGCTGGCTAATAAGGGTCAAGATTATGAACATCTAGCAGATGAGATTGATGAGCTGAGAGACAAGCGACAGCTCCTTTTAGTAGAAGATGCCTCCCTCAGTGGCGAGAACGAGAGAATCAATGAGCTGATTGAATTTATCCGCAAGAACAAATTCCGTACCTTAGAGTACGATGATAAGCTTGTAAGGAAGATAATCCAGAGCGTTACAGTCTATGAAGAACACTTCGTCATAGCCTTTAAATCTGGCATCGAAATGGAAATATGAAAAAGTTGTGATAATATGAAGATAAACTCACGATAAATTCAAGTCAAAAGTCAGAATTGATATAGAGTTGTAATCTTTAGAAAAAAACAGAAAAATCACAAAAGCAGAAAAATTATATTGGATTTTTGAAGATAATATGATATAATAAAAAGACTTGGAGGTGGAAGAATGTATAACTTTTCTTGCTAATTATATGATGCATAATAAGATATTTAAAGAAACGGATATAGAACCGTTTGTTTTGTTGTGCAAATTGCAAGAAAGTTAAGTATTCGACACTCAATAATACATTACAGTAACCTTATATATTACAAAAGGTAATAATAGTATTTGTTTTTGAGCCGTAAGAATTTACTTTCTTGCGGCTTTTAATATTTGTAAAAGAAAGGAAGATAAATGTGATAGACAATAACACTATGCCATCCATGACAAAATCCATGCAGAGTTGGATAACATTGTAGAGTAATTAATGCCGAAAACCAACTTTGCTTATAAAATTTTTATAATGTAAAGGAGGAAGAAATACATGTCTTTAATAAATGTTTCAAATCTAACTTTTTCATATGAAGGAAGTTATGACAATATTTTTGAAAATGTAAGTTTTCAGATAGATACAGATTGGAAACTCGGTTTTATTGGAAGAAACGGACGCGGAAAAACTACTTTCTTAAATTTATTGCTTGGCAAATATGCGTATTCCGGCAATATAAGTTCTACAGTTAAGTTTGAGTGTTTTCCTTACGATGTGGAAGATAAGAGTCTATATACAATTGAAGTAATGAAGAGTATTTGTACGGAATGTATGGATTGGGAGATTTTTCGTGAAATATCATTGCTTGATGTTCAAGAAGATGTTTTATATCGTCCGTTTAATACACTGTCAAATGGTGAGCAGACAAAGGTCCTTCTTGCATCTTTATTCCTTACAACGAGTTGTTTCCTGCTTATTGATGAACCTACAAACCATCTTGACCTCGATGCACGTAATGTAGTGCAAAACTATTTGAAACGCAAGAAGGGGTTTATTTTGGTATCTCATGATAGGAGTCTACTTGATCAATGTGTTGACCATATACTATCTATCAATAAAACGAATATCGAAATCCAAAAAGGAAACTTTACTTCTTGGTGGGAAAACAAAGCGTTACAAGATAATTTTGAACTGGCGGAAAACAAGAAACTCCTTAAAGAAATAGGAAGGTTGTCTTATGCAGCAAAACGTAGTTCAAATTGGTCAAATAAAGTAGAAAAAAGTAAATATGGAACAACAAATTCTGGCTCAAAACTGGATAAGGGCTATGTTGGACATAAAGCTGCAAAAGCGATGAAACGTGCCAAAAATATTGAGTCAAGACATCAGGAAGCTGTTTCACAAAAATCAGAGCTGCTCCACAACATCGAACAATATGACGACTTAAAAATTTCGCCACTTGAATTTCACAAAGAGTGCCTAATAGAAGCGAATGATTTATCATTGTCTTATGGAGATAAAGAAGTATGCAGTAATCTTAATTTCAGAATCAATATTGGTGATAGAGTTGCCATTATCGGAAAAAATGGGAGTGGTAAGTCTAGTATCCTAAAATTGATTAATGGAGATGATATTAAATTTACCGGAAATTTTATTTTAGCAAGTGGACTAAAAATTTCTTATATTTCGCAAGATACTTCATATTTAAAAGGTAATCTATCTGAGTTTGCCTATAATAATAAGATTGACGAAACTTTATTTAAAACGATTCTTCGTAAACTGGATTTTAATAGAGAACAGTTTGATAAGAACGTGGAGGATTTTAGTGCTGGTCAGAAAAAGAAAGTACTAATTGCTAAAAGCCTGTGTGAAAGTGCACATTTGTATATATGGGATGAGCCATTGAACTATATTGATATTTTTTCACGTATCCAAATTGAAAAAATGATTTTAGAATATTGTCCTACACTATTGTTTGTGGAGCATGATGATGCTTTTTGCAATAATATTTGTACGAAAAATATCAATTTATGTCTATAGAGATTTTGAGTTGCCACAATAACTAAAAGATATTTAGATGAAAGGGTGAAGAAATGTTAAAACAAAAAGAATTAATTGCAAATGTTAAGAATCTTACTGAGTCAGATGAACGAATTACAGCTTGTATGATGTATGGATCGTTTACCAAAGGAGAAGGTGACCAATACTCGGATATAGAGTTCTATATATTTTTGAAAGATAGCATAACCTCGAACTTTGATTCATCCAACTGGTTGTTTGACGTAGCTCCGTACTTGATGCTTTATAAAAATGAGTATGGAACAGAGGTAGTTATTTTTGATAATCTTATACGTGGGGAATTTCATTTCCTTTCTGAAAAAGATATGAACATAATCCCCTCGTTTAAAGATTCAGGTTATATTCCTGATATGAAGGATATGCTTATTTACGATGAAACAGGGCAATTAGAAAATTATTTATTAGAGATAAGTGGTGCAAGACCAAATAGACTTACTGAAGAAAATGCTAATTTCTTGTTGTGTGATTTCTCTAATCTATGGTTGATGGGAATCAATGTTCTAAAAAGAGGAGAATATGCTCGTTCTTTAGAACTCTTATCACAGCTTCAAAAAAATATACTACAACTTATACGTATGGTAGAAAAAAATGCGGATAATTGGCTAAATATGAGTAAGAACCTTGAAAAAGAAATTAGCCTTGAAAATTATAAAAAGTTTGCAAAGACCACTGCTCGATTAGATAAGGTAGAATTATTTGAAGCCTATAAAAATTCCTTACTGTTAGTTATAGATTTGCGAAGTCACCTTCTTGAACAATACAACTTAAAAGTTACACATGATATTTTAGAAAGATTGTTGAATTACATTAGTGAATAGAAGAGTAACGTTATTTAGAGCATTGGTTACTAAGAATTAACAGTATACCTCGGTTTTCAAAAAACAGCGAAGTCTATGGATATGTTCCCACATACGCAAGCCCTCAGTGGATATCTTCCCTCAAAGACAATAATGTTCAAGTGACTAATTTTTGACAGCTATCCCCTCATCTCAAAACATGTAGAGACGGT
>JAGOYM010000008.1 GCA_018059165.1 Leptotrichiaceae bacterium
ATGTCTCTGTAGCTCAGTTGGTTAGAGCATTTGACTGTTAATCAAAGGGTCGTTGGTTCGAATCCAACCTGGGACGCCATTATTCATCACTTTTATTAAAGTGATTTTTTTTGTGGTTTTATTTTTAAAAATCAATTATTCTATTGCAAAACAACTCAAAAAGTTATAGAATATAGTGTAATAAAAGGAGAGTTGCACATATATGATAATAGGAATAACAGGTGGGATAGGAACTGGAAAATCAACTGTAAGTGACTATCTAAGGCTTAAAGGGTACAATGTTATTGATGCAGATAAGATATCTCGAGAAGTAATAAAGGAAACTAAAATAAAGGAAATGATTATAGCAGAGTTTGGAGAAGGGATATTAGAAAAAACTTCAAATAATAAAAGTGATATTTCCCGAAGTAATTTAAGGAAATTAGTTTTCAATAATAAGGAAAATGTTACTAAATTAAACAGTATAATGCACCCTGCAATAATTGAAGAAATTAGAAAACAGATAGAACAGCAGAAGATGGAAAAGTTAGTATTTGTTGATATACCGTTACTTTTTGAAATTAAGTTAGAATATTTATTTGATAAAGTAGCTTTGGTTTATGCAAATCAGAAGATACAACTTGAGCGGGTTATGAAAAGAGATAATATCCCAAAAGAAGAGGCACTAAAAATTATAAATTCACAAATGAGTATTGAAGAGAAAAAACAGAAGAGTGATTTTATAATTGAAAATGAAGCAACAATAGAAGAATTACAAAATAAAGTAGAAGAGTTTTTAGATAATAGGAGAAGAGATGAGAATAAAAAAAGCAGAGTTTGAGAAATCAGCAGTAGCAGTGGTAGATTACCCAGAAGAAAGAGGACTTGAGTTCTCATTTATTGGTAGGTCAAATGTAGGGAAGTCTTCACTTATAAACTCTTTGACAAACAGAAGAAGTTTGGCAAGAACAAGTAAGACACCAGGAAGAACACAATTAATAAACTATTTTTTAGTAAATGATGAAATATACTTTGTTGATTTACCAGGTTATGGATTTGCAAAAGTACCAGAACAAGTAAGAAGAGCATGGGGGAAAACAATAGAAAATTATTTAATATCAGATAGATCAAAGGTTGTATTCCTATTGTTAGATATTAGAAGAGTTCCATCAGGTGAGGATTTACAGATGCTTAGATGGTTAGAACACTATGAAGTAGAATATTATATAATTTTTACAAAGTCTGATAAATTATCAAACAACGAGAAATTCAGACAGTTAAAAGAGATAAAGAAAAAGTTAGAATTTAAAAATGAAGATGTATTTTTCTATTCAGCTCTTAAAAATACTGGAAGAGAAGAGTTAGAAGAATTTATATTTATAAAAGCTGGAAAGCCAGATGCTGAGAACATAGAAATTTAGTTTAATAATAAAATAAAATATAAAGTGAGGTAGTAAAATGGGAATATTAATAATTGTAGGAATAGTAGCATTACTAGCACTGGTAGTGGTAGGAGTTTATAATAAATACATTAAACTTAAAAATCTTAATCAAGAAGGGTGGAGTGGCGTAGAAGTCTACTTGCAAAAAAGATGGGATTTAATACCTAATTTGGTTAATACAGTTAAAGGATATGCAACACATGAAAGCCAAACATTAGAAAATGTAATTAAGATGAGATCACAAGTTATGAGTATAGATACAAAAGATATAGACAATATAGAGAAAGTGCAAAAAATAGAAAATGAACTTACGAAAACATTGAGATCAATAATGATGCTGCAAGAAAGTTATCCTAATTTAAAAGCAGATCAAAGCTTTTTGTCACTTCAAAGTGAATTATCAAGTATAGAAACAGATGTTCAAAGTGCGAGAAAATATTACAATGGGACAGCAAGAGACTTAAATACATTTGTAGAAACATTCCCAAATAATATAATTGGAAATTTCTTAAGCTTCAAAACTGCTAAATTCTTTGATGCCGATGATCAAGTTCACACAGTTCCAGAAGTAAAATTTTAGGACAATACGAGGAGAAAAAATGAAAAGATTTTTATTGATGATATTTTTTGTAGTATCATCATTTTTTATAAGTGCAGAAGAACAGGGCTATATAGAAGGAATTAAAACGTATATTGTTGATATTCAGATAAATAAAAATCAGACACTATCAATTACTGAAACATTAGATTATTATACGAATAGTACGGAGAAGCATGGAATTTTTAGAGATATACCAACGACTGATATTAAGAGTTTTCTTGGAATAAATCGAATACTATTGAGAAATGTTGATATTACGAGAAATGGATTACCTGAACCGTATAGAATACAGAGTTTTCCTGAGGGTATAAGATATAGAATAGGGTCTGCAGATACTTATATTGATGCAAATAACCGTTATGTCATAAAATATGTAGTTAATAATGCAATTAAAGAAAAAGATAAAGTTTACCAAATTTATTGGAATGCAATAGGGCAATCTTGGAACTTCCCAATAGGCAGTGCAGTCATTAATATCCATTATGAAAATAATGCTATGATTTCAAATGATGAGATGCAAAAATTAGAAGTATATACAGGTTCATTTGGAGAAAAAGGAACAGACTACAGTATAGTAAATGAAGGAAAGAATATAAAAATAATGTCAAAAAAAGCATTTAATGCAAATGAAGGATTAACATTTATGTTGAATATGAAAACAAATCAAATTAATCCTACTATTTTAGACAAAATAACAAATTATTATTTAGTATATAAAAACTTATTCATAGGAATGATGTTGTTTATTGGATCACTTATTTATGCATTATTCTCGTGGGCATTTTTTGGTAAGGATCCTGCAAGAAAGTCAATAATACCAAGGTTTGAAGTGCCTAAAGATATATCTGCAATGTTAGTTTCATACATAAAAGGCGAGAGAGATCCGAAAGTTATACTTAATATTGGAATATTATCACTCGTATCAAAGGGATATATAAATATTCTCAAAGAAGAAAATAAGGAAAATAAGATAAAATATGAGTTGTCTGAATCGAAAGAACAATTATTTACTGTAGAAAAAGAGTTGTTGAATACATTAATAAAAAGTCCAAATGATATTTTAGGGAATGAAGAGGAAATATATAAGGTTTCAACAAAAATAATAGGTCTTTTAGAAACGGAATATGATTCTGTAATATATAAAAAAAATACAGCACTTGCAACACCAATAATACTAGCAATAATATTGTTTTTATTCATGGTTGCACTTCCTATAATTTTATCAGGAGGAAGCGAGTATTTTGTAATAGTTATATTTGCATTTATATTTTTCTTAAACATGGGAATCTCTGGAAGTAAATTACTAAAAAGTTTAATGTACTTACTCATAATTGGAGCGATTGCATTAGTAGTATTACAAGCTAATTTCTCACCATTTACGGAGATACTATTAGTTATGATACTGTTAGGAAGTTTACTCATGTGGTACTTAAAAGTTATAGGGAAACCAACAGACAAAGGGAATACAGTTATAGAGTATATAGATGGTATGAAAATGTATATAGAAACTGCAGAAAAGAATCAAATTATGAAGTTTAATGAACCAAGTGAATTAGTAAGATATTTCAAGTTGATATTACCGTTTGCAGTAGCACTTAGCGTTAAGAATGAGTGTGTAAAACTAATGGAAAGTCAAATAAAAATGAATGGATATGATCCAACAATATTGACAGGACAAAGAAGTGGTATAATGTATGGGAACCCACTAAGTGAAATGTACTATAGAAGTGCAATATTTAATTCGGTGAATAGAAGTTATGACAAAGGGTACAATAAAGTATTAGAAGAAAAATTCCATAATGTAGGTGGTGGAAGTAATTCAGGTGGTTTCGGAAGCGGTGGATTCAGCGGCGGTGGCGGTGGAGGATTCTCTGGCGGCGGCTTTGGTGGCGGCGGCGGCGGAAGCTGGTAAAAAGTTAATTAAATTTAAAATATATATAAAAAAACAGGAGGAAACAAAATGTTAAAAAAATCAGGAATAATCGCTCTTTTTGGAGCTTTAGTATTATCAACAGCAGCTCTTGCAGATGTAAAGGGTGATTATGAATCAGCAATACAAAACGTGAAAGATAACAAAATTGAAGAAAGTGTAAAATTATTTCAAGGTATCTCAAACTCAACAGATAAAGTATATGTAACAAAAGCAAATTATCAACTTGGGACTTATTATTTATCAAAAAATGATACAGAAATGGCAAAGTCATATTTTACTAAAGCAATAAAAGATAAAAAAGATTCTTCAAGCGAAGTTTTAGAGTCATTGGCATATTTGTCAAATATTTACTATACTGAGAAAAAATTAGATTTAGCAGAAAAAGCGGTAGTAGATATGGTGACAAGAACTCAAGGAAAAGATGCAAAAGCATTATCATATGTAGCTTCATTTTATCTGTCAGGTAATGTAGACTATGTGAAAGCAGAAGATTATTATAAAAAAGCTATTGCTATAGAACCACAAAATCTAAAATATAAAGCTGATTTAATTCAATTGTATGAAAAGAAAAATGATCAAGCTGCCATTACAAAGACAATATCAGAAATGAAAACAGTGAATAATCAATTAACAAATAGAGATTTAGGAGTTTACTTTGCACAATATGGTAATGTAGACTTAGCAAATAAATATTTATTGAAAGCAGTAAATGAAGATAAAAATAATGATGCGATATTAAATTTAGGAATTTTTTACTATAATATTGGTAAAAAAGATGAAGCTAAGAAGCTTATAGCACAAGCTCAGTCTTTAGGTGTTAAAGGAGCAGACGAAACAATGCAACAAATAAAAACAGCAGAAGCAGCTACACCTGCACCTGCTAGCAAGTAATATTGAAAGAGAACTAGATATTTATATGTAAATAAATTTTTGACTAGAGTGATAAAACACTCTAGTTTTTATATATTACTTTTATTTTTGTAGTTGTTAAGGTATAATTAAGCGTAAAAACAAATTGAAGGAGAATACTAGATGAATATAGACATACTAAGATTGATTGCTTTTGGATTTATAGTAATGATACATACACTGATTTATCAGCATAATTTCATGCAATATAACACCATCTTTTCTATAGTTGGAACAGGAGTAAATCTATTTATTATAATAAGTGGTTATTTGATACTTGATAAAGAAACAAAGAATCCGTGGAAATTTTTTAAGAAGAGATTTACTATTATACTTATACCATTTATTTTTTGGAATATAGTTTACATGATTGTGTATAAAGCAACAGTATTTCAGATGTTAGCAATAATCGCTGGTTATAGATTTGCGTTCAGTCATTTTTGGTATGTTTATATGCTTGTAGGACTTTATCTGTTGACACCATGGCTGCAAAAAGTTTTGAAATATGCAGAAAAAGAGACATTTTTTATTGTAGTTCTATGGTTTGGGGTAAATGTTTTAAAAACATTTTTAGTAAGGTATAAACTTCCATTTTTAAATTTATCTAATTTTCCAATTACTGGATTATTAGGTTACTATTTGCTAGGATACTACATAAAAAAATATTATAAAATAATAAAGTATAAGTATGTTGTCAGTGGTATATTATCAGGATTTGTAATAACATTTTTAGTTTCATATCATTCGTTTTATTTTTTAGACAAAAGAGATCCAACATCGTATGATAAAAATACATTAGGAATCTTTATATTGTCAATATCAATAGCAATATTAATCATAAAATTACTTGAAAAATACAAAAGAAAAAATGAAATTGCAACATTATCAAAAGCAACGTATAATGCATATTTTGTTCATATATTGGTTATGTATGGGATTGCTAATTTCACACAGAATTTTTATATAGTAACAGTGTTATGTATACCTATAAGTTTAGCTATAGGGATTGCTTTTGATATTTTATTTCAGAAACTTATATTCAAACGCATTCTATAAAATGCTAAAATATGGTATAATGAATGGAATAAGAATTATAGAAAATATTTAAAGAGGTAATAATATGGATAAAATAAAAAAATATTATAATGAATTTAGACAAGTAAATTCTTCAAATTCAGGAATTAAAATAGCAATTTTAGTTATAGTTATCTTGTACTTATTTAGAAATATGTTTACAGGTATATCTAATTTCCCAATAAAGACGCTAGTTATATCATTTGCAGTACTTTTAGTATCTATGATTTTACATGAAGTTGCACATGGCGTTGCTGCATGTGCGTTTGGCGATGACACTGCAAAAAGAGCGGGTAGATTAACACTTAATCCAATAAAACATATTGATTTGAAAGGATTATTACTACCAATTATACTTCTATTGAGTGGTTCTCCATTTTTGTTTGGATGGGCAAAACCAGTCCCAGTTAATTTTTATAAGTTAAAGCCTAATAGATTAGGAATGTTTGTTGTATCAATTGCAGGAGTAACTGTAAATGCTATAATTGCTACGATAGCCCTCTTAATACTTAGCAGTAAAATGATTGAAAATGAATATGTAGGAACATTTTTTCTATATTTATATTTCACTAATATTATACTAGCATTATTCAATTTGATTCCAATCACGCCATTAGATGGTGGACGGATTGTATATTCTTTAGGTAATAGACAGATTAGGGACTTTTATGATAAAATAGAAAGCTATGGGATTATTATTGTATTTGGATTAGTTTATATATTAAGTTCAACTGGTATTTTTGAAAGAATAATGAACTTTTTCATGAATATTTTGGGGTGATTTCCTTGAATACAGTAAAGAATGAAATAGTCATAGAATTTGAAGAAAAAAAATCAAAATTTCTCGGGTATATAAAGCCAGTCCAGTCAGTTAAAGATGCAGAGGATTTTATAAATAATATAAAAAAAATGCATCCAAATGCGACACATAACGTTCCGATTTATCGTGTTATTGAAAATGGACAAGAATATTTTAAGTACAATGATGACGGGGAACCAACTAATACAGCAGGTAAACCAATGGCAGAGATACTGAATATACTTGATATTTATAACGTTGCAATTGTAGCTACAAGATATTTTGGAGGAGTTAAATTAGGAGCAGGTGGCTTAATTAGGAACTATGCTAAAACTGCAAAAATAGCTGTTAATGATGCAGAAATTATAAACTTTGCACCAAAAACTCAATATATAATAGATTTTGATTATACGTATACAGCAGAAATTGAGTCGTTCATAAGTGCAAATGCTACAAAAATAGTTATTCTTGAGAAAAATTATGCAGATAGAGTAACAATAAAACTAGAAACAGAAATTGATATAGAAAAAGAATTAGAAGAATACAACAAAATAATAATTATTAAATGCTAAAATAAAGATAAATAGATGGAGAGAAGGAAATAAAATGAAACCAGTAGTAGCAATTGTAGGAAGACCAAATGTTGGGAAATCGACATTATTTAATAAGTTAATAGGACAAAGGTTATCGATTGTAAAAGATGAACCAGGAGTTACAAGAGATAGACTATATAGACAAACAGAGTGGTCAGGAAAAGAATTCATATTGATTGATACAGGAGGACTTGAGCCTAAAACAAATGATTTTATGTTGTCACAAATTAAGCAACAAGCACAAGTTGCAATAGATGAAGCAGATGTAATTCTATTTTTAGTTGATGGAAGAGCAGGAATAACAGCACTAGATGAAGATGTTGCAACAATTTTGAGAAAAAGAGATAAAAAAGTAGTGGTAGCAGTAAATAAAATTGATAATTATATTAAAGATCAAGATAAAATACTTGAATTCTACTCACTAGGGTTTGAAGATGTTATTGGAATGTCAGCTGAGCATAAAACAAATCTTGGAGATTTGCTAGATGCGATTGTTGATAAATTTCCTAATAAGAAAAATAAAGAAGTAGCAGAAGGGCTTAGTATTGCTGTATTAGGAAGACCAAATGCAGGGAAATCATCACTTGTAAATAAACTACTTAACGAAGAGCGAACAATAGTAAGTGAAATTGCTGGAACAACAAGAGATGCAATAGATTCGGATCTTAATTATAAAGGTGAACGATATACATTAATTGATACGGCTGGAATTAGAAGAAAAGCAAAAGTAGATGACGATGTAGAATATTACAGTATCTTAAGAGCAATAAAATCAATTCAAAGAGCAAATGTATGTATACTGATGTTAGATGCTACAGAATTACTAACAGATCAAGATAAAAGAGTCGCAGGACTTATTTTTGATGAAAAAAAACCAATAATAATAGCAATTAACAAATGGGACTTAATAGAAAAAGATAATAAGAGTGTAAAATCATTTACAGATTTAGTAAAAGCAGATTTAGCATTCTTAGATTATGCACCGATTATTACTATGTCAGCATTAACAGGGAAAAGAACAATTAATGTTTTAGATGTTGCGAAAGAAATAAATGGAGAATATCATAAAAAAATATCTACAGGACTTCTAAATCAAGTTTTAGCAGAGATGATTTCACAAAATCCTGTTCCAACAAGAAAAGGAAGAGCAGTTAAGATAAACTATGCAACACAAATAGGAGTTGCACCACCTAGATTTGTATTTTTCTCAAATAACCCTGAATTAGTACATTTTTCTTATAAGAGATACATGGAAAATAAATTAAGAGAGTACTTCGGTTATGAAGGATGTCCAATAGAAATAATAATTAACAAAAAGAATGAGTAATGTTGAGGTGATTTGATATGCAAGAAGAAAACTTATTTGCAAAAATTATAGATATTTTATTGAAATACACTAAAAGTAAGGGGATAGAAGTATTTTATTTGACACTAATTAGTTTTGTTATGTTTAGAATGATTGATTTAAAATATGCACTATTGTTTTCAGTCTTAATAGGATTAAGTAATTTAGTTCCCTACTTTGGGCCAATAATTGGGGGTATACCAGTATGCATATATGCAGTGTTTCAATCTATTCCAATGTTCTTGTGGACAATTGTTATACTTATTGCGCTTCAAATTATTGATGGATTCATACTGATGCCATATATAACTAAAAAAACTGTAAAAATAAATGAACTTACAACAATTGTATTAGTATTTCTTGGTGGAAGTGCGTTTGGAATTATTGGGATTCTTCTAGCGGTACCGGTATACTTAGTTGGAAAAGTTATATACAAGCATTATATAAAAAATGATATTCAGAAGTGAGGGTAAAAATGGAGAATAAGCAAGATAAAATAGAACTATTAAAAAATAAACTCATAATAATTGTTTTAACATTATTGGCAATTTTTTTGTTTTTTAAAGTGTATGTATATTTTTCAAAACCAATAAATATAGTTTTAGGAGCATTATTTCCATTTGTACTTTCATTTGTAATAGTATATTGTTTAATGCCTTTCATTGATTTACTAAATTATAAATTTAAAATGAGAAGAAAATTAGCAATATTAATAGTTTTGACTATATTTGTGCTTATATTTGGATATATAACATTTACTCTAGTTCCATTGATAATAAAACAACTATCAGGACTGATAAACTATTTTATAGAGAATCAAACGGCGATACAAACCAGATTGTCGGACTTTTTATCAACAAATAACATTGATTTGAAGGACACTGCTATTAAATCAAAAGAGGTAATATTCAATAATATTTTAGGTGTTTTGAATTTTAGCGTATCATTTTTGACAGGAATATTTAGTTTATTGTTTATGACGCCTGTGTTTACGGTAATGTTGATATTCAGTTTTGATAGTATCGAAAAAGGACTTCGAAATACATTAATAAAACTTAGAAAACAAGAAGTGCTGCCCCTATTGAAGTCAATTGATGAAGCAATAGGTAAATATGTAAAAGTAACAGTACTGGATTGTTTAATTATAGGAATTGAATCATATATTTTATTTTCATATTTGAAATTACCATATGTACAGCTTTTCGCATTGATAATAGGTATTGGAAATTTAATACCATTTATAGGTCCATTTATAGGACTTGTACCAGTTCTAATATATGCTATAACTCAATCGTGGAGTTTATTCTTAATAATATTAGTCGTTATCACAATACTTCAAGCAATAGAAGCGAATGTGGTAAAACCTTTATTAACAAGCAAATCAGTTGATATCCATCCAATTACGACGTTGTTAACAGTTCTAGTTGGAGGAGCATTATTAGGTATTCCAGGGGCATTTTTAGCTATTCCAGTATACATGACTATAAAATTAACGATACAATTTTTATATAACAAGCATGAAGAAAATATAGAAAAGAGTTGACATAAACTTACTAACGTGGTAACTTGTATATACAAAACATTAAAAGAAAAGAGTTATATATAGACTAGAAGGAGAATAAATATGGAAGAGCATGAAAAAGAAGTAAAATTTAAAAGTTGTCTGTTTTTTACGATTTCAAGACTTTTTAGAGTAGTTAATAAGTTTGCTGAAGAAGCTTTTTCAGAAATTGATATATGCCCAACGCATGGCTACTTAATGTTGTTACTTGATGAGAAAAGAGAAGGACTTTCAGTTAATGAAATTTCTGAAAACTTAACAATAGCAGCATCAACAGTAACTAGATTTGTTGATAAACTAGTAGAAAAAGGATATGTTGAAAGAGAGAAGCAAGGTAAGAAATCATTCACACGGATAACGGATGTTGGTCTGGAAATGATGCCTGAAGTGTACTCAGCATGGAAAAAAATATATGATCGATTTGAAGGAATAATAACTGATGCAGAATATTTAAAAAACACATCTATAAGCATGAAAGAATTTACAGAAACGTTAGAAAAAGGAAATTGTTAATAGAACTTGAAAAAATATAATAAAATATAATGTAAACGCGAGGGTAAGTAGCAAAATACCTCGCGCTTTTTAATTGAAAAAAAAACAGTAATGATGTATAATATAAACTATGAGAAGGGCATGAGGAAAGGAAGTTCAAAATGGCAAAAAAGAAGAGAATATCTCCATATAGTATGATATTATTATCGTTTTTCTTTATCATATTGATTGGTGGAACAATCCTTTCATTACCAATATCAACAACGGATGGGCAAGGAACAAGTTGGATAGATGGTATATTCACAGCAACATCAGCTGTTTGCGTTACTGGACTTGTAGTTAATGATGTGAGTAGAGTATATAATCTTTTTGGGAAAACAATAATAATGATATGGATTCAATTAGGTGGATTAGGAATAATGACATTTTCATCTTTATTTATTCTAATTGCAACGAAGAAAATAAGTTATCATACTAAAAAAGTAGTTCAAGAAGCATTGAATTATACAACGTTATTTGATATACAAAAATATATAAAAAAAGTAGTATTTACAGTTTTTATAATAGAAGCTATCGGAGCATTTATTTTATTCTTTGAATTTATAAAAATATATCCTTTTAAAAGAGCAGTTTTCTATGCAATGTTTCACTCGGTATCTGCATTTTGTAATGCAGGATTTGCATTGTTTACGCTTAATTTGGAAGATTTCAAAGGAAGTGGAATAATAAATTTTGCTATTCCTTTGTTAATTTTTTTAGGAGGAATAGGGTTTGCGTCACTTTTAAATATATTTGACAGTATCAAATCACGAAAAAATAAATTATATTTAACAACAAAAATAGCACTTGTAATTTCATTTTCTCTAATAATTATAGGGATGATATTAACATTAGTTTTGGAGAGAAATAATCTTGGAACATTAGCGCATTTATCTCTTAAAGACAAATTACTGGCATCTTTATTCCAAAGTGTTTCGACAAGAACAGCTGGATTTAATACGATAGCAATGGGAGCATTAACGGCGCCGACACTATTCACGTATATTATATTGATGTTTATAGGTGCCTCACCAGGATCAACTGGCGGTGGAATAAAAACGACTACTTTTGGAATAGTTATTCTAGGTGTTTGGTCGACACTCACAAATAGACAAGATATTGAAATTGGAAAAAGAAGAATAGGATGGGATATTTTTAATAAAGCAATTGCAATAACTTTAATAGCGTTACTTTATGTTACATTCGTCATATTTGCATTAAGTGTTATCGAAAAAGATAAAGACTTTTTAGCATTAGCATTTGAAACTGTTTCAGCATTTGGTACAGTTGGTTTATCTGTAGGAATTACAAGTTCATTAACGGAGATATCAAAATGGTTAATAATATTGACGATGTTCATAGGAAGAGTAGGTCCATTGACAGTTGCAATAGTATTATCTGCAGTAGGTGTAAAAAGAGGAATATATAAATATCCAACAGAAAATATTTTAGTCGGGTAAAAGAAAATATAATGTTATCAGGGGGAAGCATGGCAAATTATTTAGTTATAGGACTGGGAAGATTCGGAAGAAGTGTAGCAAAAACGCTTTATGGGAGTAATCAAGATGTACTTGCATTAGATATAGATGAAGAATTAGTTCAACAAGCGATTGATGAGAAAATAGTTGATGAGGCAATTGTAGTAGACTCATCTGATGAAATAGCACTTAAAAATATAGTTAAAGATAACTTTGATACAGCATTTGTATGCATTGGAGATAATATACAGGCAAGTATATTAACAACGTTAATATTAAAAGAGGCGGGTGTTTCAAAGATAATTTGCAAGGCGCAAAATAGACAGCATGGAAAGGTCTTAGAAAAAATAGGAGCTACTCAAGTTGTTTACCCTGAAGAATTTATGGGTGAAAGAGTTGCATCGAAAGTGTTACGACCAAGTATAATGGAACATTTTAAATTTTCAGAAGACTATTCTATTATAGAAATAGAAGCACCTAAGAAATTTGATGGAAAAAATCTTATAGAACTAGATTTAAGAAATAGATATGAAGCAAATGTTATTGGAATAAAAAGAAAAGATGGGAAATTAATTGTCTCGCCTAAACCTTTAGTAGAAATTGAAGCAGGCGATATGTTAGTAATTATTGCGGATACAAGAAAAATAGATTTACTAAGTAAAATATTATAAAAATTAGAAATAACAAAGTTGATATAGATAAAGGAAAAAGAGGTATTTATGAAAAATTATGATGTTATTGTAGTTGGTGCAGGACATGCGGGATGTGAAGCGGCTTTAGCAAGTGCTAGGTTAGGAATGAGTACGGCTATATTTACAATAACTTTAGATAATATAGGTGTAATGTCATGTAATCCATCAATAGGAGGTCCAGCAAAAAGTCATCTTGTAAAGGAAATAGATGCATTGGGCGGAGAAATGGGACGAAATATGGATAAGAGTTTCGTTCAAATGAGAATTCTTAATACTAAAAAAGGTCCAGCGGTTAGATCTCTTAGAGCTCAAGCTGATAGAAAAATATATAATAGAGAAATGAAGAAAACTATAGAAAATCAAGAAAATCTAGATACAATACAAGATATTGTGACAGATATAGTTATAGAAAATGGAGAAATTAAAGGAATAAAAACAAAAACAGGAATGGAATTCAATTCTAAGTCAGTAATTATAGCTACTGGTACATTTTTAAGAGGATTAATGTATATCGGTGATAAACTAATAAAAGGTGGGAGAATGGGAGAATTATCTTCAGAAGAATTGCCACTTTCATTAGAATCAGCAGGCTTTAAATTAGGACGATTTAAAACAGGGACACCGCCAAGAATAGACTTAAGGACGATTGATTTATCTGAGTTGGAGGAACAACCTGGTGAAGTAGATAAGCTACTGAAATTTTCAATGCGAACAAAGAATTCTGAAATAGAAGGAAGACCTCAGTTATCGTGTTATTTGACAAGAACAAATGTTGAAATGCACAATATAATACTTGGAAATCTGGATAAAGCACCAATGTACAATGGGACAATTGATAGTACAGGACCAAGATATTGTCCATCAATTGAGGATAAAGTTGTTAAATTTAGTGATAAAGATAGTCATCATTTATTTTTAGAGCCAGAAGGATTTGATACTAAAGAAGTCTACATAAGCGGACTTTCAACAAGTTTTCCTGCTGAAATACAACAAAGAATAGTTAATAATATTAAAGGTCTAGAACATTCTCACATTATGAGATATGGATATGCTGTAGAGTATGATTACATCGATCCTAGCGAACTAGATTACACGTTAGAGACAAAGAAAGTTAAAGGGCTATATCTTGCAGGGCAAATAAACGGAACGAGTGGCTACGAGGAAGCTGCTTCGCAAGGGATTGTTGCAGGAATAAATGCTGCACTTAAAATAAAAGATGTAGAGCCGTTAATTCTAGATAGAGCAGATTCATATATAGGAACGATGATTGATGACTTAATAAACAAGGAAATACAAGAACCGTATAGAATGTTTACGGCGCGTTCAGAATATAGACTAGTTTTAAGAGAAGATAACGCGGATATAAGATTATCAGAAAAAGCCTACAAAATTGGACTTGTTTCAAAAGATTTGTTTGATAAAATAAAAGAAAAAATAAAAAATGTATCGGAAACAATAGAAAAGTTAGAAGAAGTAAAATTAGGATCAAGTAATGAAAGACTTGTAGAAATACTTGATAAATACGATGAATCGTTAAAAAGTGGAACAACATTAAAAGAAATACTAAGAAGACCAAAAATAACTTACAATGACGTAAAATATATATCAGAAGTTATAGAAAATGCACCTAATTTGTCATTTGATGAGGAAACAGAGTATCAAATTGAGGTACAAGTTAAATACGAAGGATATATTGCAAAATCATATCAAATAATAGAGAAGCAAAAAAAATTAGAGGAACGAAAAATTCCTGAATTTTTTGATTATAATAAAATGCAAGGAATAACACGTGAAGCAAAACAAAGGTTATCAGAAAAGAGACCATACAATGTTGGTCAAGCATCGAGAATAGTTGGGGTAACACCAGCTGATATATCAGTACTATTAATGTATTTGGAAGGGGTACTTAACTAATGGCAAATTTGAAAAATAGAAAAGAAGAGAAGGATTATTTTTTAGAACTTTTAAAAAAAAGCTCTATAGTTTTAGAAGATGAAGTTATTGATAAACTTTTGAAATACATGAATATTGTATATGAAAAAAATAAAGTTATTAACTTAACTGCTATAAGAGAAAAAGATGAGATATTAGAAAAACATCTCGTTGATTCGTTATTCTTAATGGAATTGATCCATGATGAAGACAAGCAAATAATAGATGTAGGAACAGGAGCTGGATTTCCTGGATTGGTACTAGCTATAGTATATCCAGAAAAACAATTCCTATTAGTGGATTCTGTTAGAAAAAAAGTAGAATTTCTGAATGAAGTAATAGATGAATTAGAAATAGAAAATGCTGTGACAAGTTCTGAACGAGCAGAAGAGTTAATAAAAGATAGAAGAGAAAGCTTTGATGTAGCGCTTTGTAGAGGAGTTGCAAAATTAAGAATAATAATTGAATACATGATACCATTTCTAAAAGTAAAAGGACGTTTTTTAGCACAGAAACTAACTGTAGATGAAATTCCAGAATCTCAAAATGCATTAAATAGTCTAAATGCAGAAATTGTAGAAACTCATATGTTTGAGTTGCCTACAATAAGAGATGAAAGAGTTATAATAGAGATAGTGAAGAAGAAGGAAACAAGTGATAAATACCCGAGAAAAACAGGAGTTCCATCAAAAAACCCGTTGTAAGCAAAGGAAGTGAAGCCTTGAAACTGTCGAAGATATCTATTAAAAAAATTATTACAAATCCAGACCAACCAAGAAAGACATTTGATCTTGATAAAATTGAAGAATTAAAAAAGTCAATTGAACAAAATGGTCTTATTCAACCTATCGTTGTTAGAAAGCTAAGATCGAGTAAAAATTATGAAATAATAGCAGGTGAAAGACGATTCAGAGCTTGTAGTAGTCTCGGGATGAAAAAAATTGATGTGATAGAAATAGAAGCAGATAACTTAAAAAGCTATGAATTGGCTATATTAGAAAATGTTCAGAGAGAGAATCTCAATCCAATTGAGGAAGCAGAGTCATACAGAGCGCTAATGGATGTATACAATCATTCACAAGAAGATATAGCAATAAAGATTGGAAAAACAAGGTCGAGTATATCAAACAAATTAAGATTATTGAAACTTCCGGATAGTATCAAAGAATATGTAAAAAATGGAGATATAAGTTATGGGCATGCAAGAACTTTATTAGCTTTGGAAAGTGCTGATAAAATAGAAAAGCTTGCGAAAGATGTAATGAAAAATGGAATTTCTGTGCGAAAGTTAGAGGAAATTGTAAAAAAAGAAAATACTAATGGTAAACAAATGAAAATCAATGTTAATGAAGTTAATAATAGTAATACTGAAATAAAAGACCAAAAACAATATTTAGAAGATAAATTAAGAGAATATTTTGGAACGAAAACAGAAATTACAGATAAGAAAATAGAAATAGAATTTTATGATTACGAGGACTTAGAAAGAATACTGTCGTTACTGGACATAGAATTTAATTAGAATGAATAGAATAATTGATTGCGAGGAGGTGAATAATAATGAAATATTTGAAAAAAGGACTATATATATTTATACCGTTATTATTCACTCTTTTTGTTGCAAAAACATACATTTCTACAAATAATTTTAGCAATAATCTTGAGAAAATATTGAAATCTTCAGGATTGAATGTTGAAACAGGAAAAATAAAAATAAAAGGACTAAATAAGATAGAAATTGAAGATTTAGTTGTAAAAGATCAAAGCGGGAAAGAATTTATTAGAGCGAAAAAAGCAGAAGCATTTATCAATCTTCTTGTTCCCTCAAGAATATCAAAAGTCAATGTGTATGATGCAGATGTTACGATTGAAAGGTACAAAAACAATCAAATGAATGTATACAATATACTAAAAAAATCAGACTCGAAAGTTATTGATAGAGCAAGTAGAATAGGTAAAATAAATATTATAGATTCCAGATTAACTTATAAAGATTTCAGTTATGATAAGCCGATTGAAAAGAAAATGGCTGGCGTCAATGGTGAAATGAATGTCTCTAAGTCAGAAGGGTTTGACTTAAAAGCGAAAGCAAAAGATAAAGGTGAAGAAATTGGAATAGATTTATCTCTTAAGAAGCCTGCGAAAAACTTCTTAGAATCGTTATTCTCTAATAAAAAGGTTGAGACAAGTAAATTTTCTCTAGCATTTGATTTTAAAAATGTTAAACTGTTTGAGGAAGCAAGTCAGTTCATCCCATACAAAGATGTTGTCGTTTATGACGGGATATTAAATGGAAACCTAAAAATACAGCCTCATGCTATAACTGGAGCGTTGGATGTAAAAAATGGAACAATGGAATATAAAGACTTTGATGAAAGACTTAAAAATGTTAATGCATTGATATCATTGACTCCAGAGAAAATAAAAATAGATGCAAATACAAAAGTTGATGAGAAGCCAGTAAAATTAAATGTATCACTTGATATGAAAAAGAAAATAGCAGATATTGAAATTGAAACAAATAAAATATCATTCAAGGAAATTAATAAGTATAAACAAATAAAAGACTTAAAAATAGATGCAGATGCATTAGTCGATGGTAAAATCAATGTGAGTGTTGATATTGACAAAAAACTGGTATCTATAAAAGGTAAACTGAAATCAGATAATATAAAGTACTCAGGTTATAACTTTAAGAATGTAACAACAGACCTAGAAGTTACAAAAGACAAAAAAATTTCTTTCAAGAATACAAAGTTTATTTTCAACGAAAATATTGGGGGAAAATTCAAAGTTAATACCGAAGTTTTAACAGATGTTACATATGATATTGATAAGAAAAATGGAACAGGGACGTATAAGCTAGCAAATTTAGGATCAGATTATGATATTTCAAATATTTCTGGGACATATAAAATAAAAAAAGGTGGAGAAATAACAAGTGATTTCACATCAAAAGAGTTAGATGGAAGCGTTATTATCCCACCAAGTAAAGACAAAATAATAGTATCAACAAGAGGGAAAGAATACGTTACGATAAATTATGACAATCAAAAATATGAACTTATACCGAGTTTAAGAACAGTTGTATACAACATAAAGAAACAAGAACTTGAATCGGGATCATTAGATGTTAAAATGAAAACTATAAATCCTAAGTATTATGATGGGGTAACTGCAAATATAATAATAAAAGCTGGTAATTATATTGTAAATGGTGCAGTTAATATTGGAAAAGAAACAGTAAAAGTTTTCGGAAATATCGATAAAAATATGAATGCTTCTTTGAAAACATCGCAAGCTTCAATAAGACTAGAAAATATAATGAAACGCTATGGATATAATGTTCAAGGATTAGATGGTGCAAGTTTACCGGTACGTTTGAATCTTAATTTATCTGGAAAAGTAACAGATTTACAAGGAGATTTTGAAGTAGTAAGTAATTATGGTAATTATATTGCCGAATACGAGGATTTATATGTCAAAGGAAAGATTAAGAGTCTACAAAGTTTAGACATAGAAGCAAGTGTTAAAATGCGTGAGCTATGGCTCGAGTATCAGAGGTTTAAAGATGTATATGGTGATTTAGAAATAAAAAATAATATTGTGAAGCTAAAAGAATTGAAAAATGATAAGTTAGTAGCAAATATTGACTACAATCTCAATTCTCAAATTATTAATATACAGTCAAACCTTAAAAACTATGTTATATACAATACAACGAAGCCAGAACACAATGTATACCTTGATAATATGGATATGCTTGTAAATGGGAAGCTAAATAGTCTACACGGGAATATAAATATAACACCATCAAAAACAACGATTGATTCAAGATACGTAGGTGATTTTGCTGGGAATATAGATGTATTAGATAGTGTACTTAACTTCAACAAGATAACATTAAGAGATAATCAAATAACAGGGGAATACGACCTGAAAACAGGACTCGCAGATTTATCATTACATTTAGATGAAAAAGAATTAGCGACATTGTATGGAATACCTGATTTAGTAGTGAATTTAGCAGGGAATCTTAATTTAAAAGGGGATCTGAACAAATTTAATCTAGACGGAGCGGTAGTAGTAGATAACCTTTCATACAAAGGTTATAAATTCCCTCTAGCAATGATTGATATGTCTTATAATGATGGAGATGTTGATAAGCTATTGAAAAAAGGAACATTTACATTAAAAGATTTCCTCTTAATAGGTGACGCGGGAGAGGAACTATTTAAGACAAGTACCACAGTAGACCTAGAAAATTTGAATGTTGATTACAAAGCAGAGAATAAAACATTTGATCTAGGGAGTGTAAAAGATTTAAATGAAAAAGGTTATAATGGTAATATAAACTATAGTTTTATATTGAAAGGGAATATAGATGATTTCTTTTCAGATTTAAAATTGAATGCACAAGATATCACATTGGCAGGTCTTAAATTTAATGATATTGATATTGATACTCAAGTTAATAATAAAGGTATTAATATCGGACAGTTGTATTTAGATTATGAGAATAATCCTTTGATAATAAATGGATTTTTAGATTTCACACCTATAAATTACAATATAGGAATACTAGCAGACAACTTTAACTTGAAGTTTTTAGAGGTAAATAGAGATGTTGCTCAAGCTGGAGGGATTGCAAATGTAGATATTTTATTCCAACCACAAAAAACAGAGGGTAAAATAAAATTAGATGCATTTACTTACAAGACAAAAGATAAATCAACAGAAATTGAAAATGTTAACGCGGATATAAATGTTGAAAATCGAAAATTAAAAGTTAATGATTTTTATGGTGGATACAATGGAGGAACATTTAAAATAACTGGTAATTTAGATGTGCCAGGAGTAGCTCCAGACTTTATGACAAGTAAGAAGATAGAGTTAGGGAATTTCGGATTAAATGTATTTCTTGATAAAGTAAGATATAACTACAGTAAAGGGGTAGATTTAGTTCTATCATCTGATATAATGCTTACTCATGAAAGCTTAATGGGAAATATAATAGTAGAATCTGGAGTAATTAGAGAAGTACCGAATTTTTCTTTTGGAACAACAGAAGAAACCACTACTAATAATAATAAAAAAGTAGAAAAAAGTATAATTGACGGAATAAAAGATGCATTTTTTGATAAAATAAAAGAACAGTATGTTGTTGATTTAAATATTTCAGCTAAAAAAGATTTGAAGGTAGATATTCCAAGTATAAGTTTAGTAAAAAATATAAAAGGTGAAATTGAAGGTGGAAGTAGACTTTACTATGATTCAGGAAGCACAAATTTAATGGGTAACTACCAACTTAAAAAAGGAAGTTTCGAATTAAATAATAATAAATTCAACTTAGAATCAGCAGAAATTAGATTTACTGATCCAATAGCAAGTATATCAGAATCAAATCCATTTATAGTAATATCTGCAACAACAACAGTAGATGGTGAATTTATAGATATGACAATGAACGGACCAGCAAGTGATCCAAATATAACATTTAAATCAAGTTCGGGATTAACAAAAGATCAGATATTATCTCTACTTGCATTTAATACAAAACAGACAGATGATAAAACAGATTTAAATGCCAACAACACAACAAACCAAAGTTTAGTAGGCTCTGTTTTAGATGCAACTATAAACCAGTTGATTTTTTCTCCAGTAACTGATAAAATTGAAAGAACATTGGGACTGACAAGTTTTAGTATTAAGACAAATTTTGCAACTGAAATGGCGCAAGAAAACTATAATTTATTGGAAAATGGAAGTTCAACAACTTTATATATACAAGATAATCTTTACAAGGATAAGTTATTTTGGAATTTGGATTTGACATTCCCAATTCAAAGTAGCCAAGCAACAACAACTGTACCTATGAATTATAATTTTTGGTTAAATTATAAAGTTAATCAAAGTTTTGGTATTAATTTAGGATTAGAAACATTAGGAATATCAGCAAGTAGTACAAATCAAGTAGATAAGTTTAATTATTATGGAGGTTTTGATTTTTCAGCAAGGTTTGATAGCTTTGAAGAAATGCTTCGTCAAATAGTACCGAAGCCAAAACTAGAGATTTTAAGTCAATAATTCGAGGAGGCAAGATGAGAAATAAAATTAGAGCATTTGTAGTAACTGTAAGTATATTTGTTGCAATGAATGCAACAGTAATGGCAGAGGGAAATTATACGGTGGGAGATATCACTTTTTCAAATTTGAAAGAATTACCAGGGGGGTTTCTTGAAACAAAACTGCCAGTTAAGACAGGGGATTCATATTCGAATAAAAGCTTAAGCGATATTTATCTTGCACTAAAAAATCTTGGATATGTGTCAAACGTAAATATTTATCCAACAATAGCAGGAGAGAAAGTAAACTTAGTAATAGAGGTAGACGAAGCAAATGGTGCATTGAATTTAGCAAAACAAGTAGAATCAAAACAAGATTATACACAAAAAACAGAGTTCAAGGTAACATCAGTTGAAATTACAGGAGCAAAAAACACATCTGATTATATATCAAAAATTCCTGCTAAAGTAGGAGAGTACTTTGTACCTCAAGATGTTTTAAATGGAGCAAAAGCCCTATTTGAGACAGGGTATTTTGAAAGTGTAGATCCTAAAGTAGAAAGAAAAGCAGATAATACTGTATCAATTAACTATGTTGTAGTTGAGAATCCAATTATTTCAAAAGTTTCAGTAAGTGGTCAAACTCTGTATACAGAGGAACAACTAAAAGAAGCATTAGGAATAAAAGAAGGAGAAATTCTTAATGGAAACTTATTAGATCCACAAAATAATGGGATAATAAAAAAATATAATGCGGATGGATATTCTTTGGCGAGAGTAGAAAATATTAAAATTGAAAAAGATGGAGCACTGCTTGTTAGTTTAACAGAGGGAATAGTAACAGGAATATCATATAGCAAAGTAAATTCTAAAAAAGAAGAGGAAAGAAGAAACCCTAATCAAACAAAATTAAGAACACAAAATTATGTATTTGAAAGAGTACAGAAACTACATGAAGGTCAAGTTTACAATAAAGAAAATGTAGAAGGAACAATAAGAGAATTGTATAGAACAGGATTATTCACATCAATTGAACCAGTATTTAAAGGTGGTGAAACTAATCCAAATGAAAGAACAGTAGAATTTTTAGTTGAAGAAAGACCAACAGCATCAATAAATGGAAGTATTTCATACGGAACATCAGTAGGAATTGTTGGTGGAATTAAGTTCTCTGATACCAATTTTATGGGTAAAGGTCAGGAAGCTACATTTAATGTTGAAATGTCAAACAAAGGAAGTAAAACAGCAGAGATTGGATTATTCGATCCGTGGATAAAAGGAACTGACAGATTACAAGGTGGATGGTCAGTTTATTGGAAAGAATCAAAAGATGAAGATGCTGTAGATAGTGAATTAATGAAGGTAAGAAAAATAGGAACGAGATTAACATTAGGAAAAGGATTAAATGATAAAATATACGTAAGGACAGCACTAAGATTTGAGAACGTAAGAGAGCAAGAAGCTGATCTTGATGTTAGAGAAAAATACAATTTAGTTGCAGTCACACCTAGTATAATTTATGATACAAGAAATAATAGTTTCAATCCACAATCTGGAATTTATTCAACAGCAAGTTATGAATTTGGGGAGTTATTAAAAGATCCAAGAAGCTATAGTCAAGTAGAATTAGACTTAAGAGCATATCATAGAACGTTCTTTAAAGATGCAAATGTAATGGCATATAGAGCAGTTTGGGGATACACAGGAGGAGGAACACCAGAGTCGTTAAGATTTAGCGTTGGTGGAGCAGAATCGATTAGAGGATATGATTCAGGAGCATTTGACGGATACAATAAATTTCATATAAGTATAGAAAATAGAACACAAGTTAATAAATTTATGCAAGTTGTAGGGTTCTTCGATATGGGAAATGCATGGCAAACAGCAGGTGCAGAACCAGATAGAGAGTCTGCAAATCAATTTAAAGATCTTAAAAAAGGAGTAGGAGTAGGGGTAAGACTAAATACTCCAGTAGGTCCATTAAGATTTGATTATGGTTGGCCGTTAGATTCAGTTATATCAGGAGAGAAAAAAGAAAGTGGTAAATTTTACTTTAGTTTCGGTCAAACATTCTAATATAGAAAATAAATAAAAGTTTATTCAAGGAGTTGTTTCAATGTTTAATATAAAAGAAATAGCAAAGTTAATAGATGGAGAAATTTTTGGGGATGATAGTTTAGAGATAGTTAAACTATCTCCTTTTTTTCAGTCAAAAAAGCAAGACCTGACATTTGCATCGGATGAGAAAATGTTAAAGAAAATAAATGAAATTCAGGCGGGTGTAGTAATAGTTCCTGAGGGACAAGAATTACTTGAAGATAGAACATACATTGTAGTAAAACAAAATCCTAGAAACTTAATGCCAATATTGTTAAATTATTTTAAGCCTAAAATGCAAAAAATTGAAAATCAAATAGAAAAAAGTGCAGTAATATCAGAAGATGCAGATGTATCAACTTTAAATACATATGTTGGCCATTCTGTAAAAATAGGATCAAAGACGGTAATTTACCCTAATGTAACTATTTTGGAAGGTGTTAAAATAGGTAAAAATTGTATTATATACCCTAATGTCACTATTAGAGAATTTACGAAAATAGGTGATAATGTTATTATTCAACCTGGAGCAGTCATAGGTTCTGATGGATTTGGATTTGTAAAAGTCCAAGGAGAAAACATAAAGATTGAACAGATAGGAACAGTAACAATTGAAAATGATGTAGAAATAGGAGCTAATACATGTATCGATAGAGGTACAATTGGTGAGACAATTATAAAAAAAGGAACAAAAATAGATAATTTAGTTCATATAGCTCATAATGATATAATTGGTGAAAACTGCTTTATAATAGCTCAAACAGGTATTTCAGGTAGTGTAGAGGTAGGAAATAATACAACATTAGCAGGTCAAGTAGGAGTAGCAGGGCACTTAAAGATAGGATCTAATGTTGTAATTGCAGCTAAATCTGGAGTAACAAATGATGTTCCAGATAATTCTAAAATGTCTGGATTCCCATTAAGAGAGCATATGGAAGACTTAAGAATCAAAATGGCAATGGGTAGAGTTCCTGAATTAATTAAAAAAATTAAAAAAATCGAAAAAAAGATTAATACAAATGAATAGAAGGACTTGACTATTTTTTGTAAATAATGTATTATTAAAATGATAACAAATATATATTGGGGAGTGTTTTAAAATGAAAAAGCTAGGATTATTATTATTAACATTACTGTTAGTTGTAAGTTGTGGAAGAGATCCAAAAGGAACAGTAGATAAATTTATTAAAAATGTTCAAACTAAAAAATTCGAACAAGCAGCAAAATATGCTGTTAATGATGAATTTTCAAAGGATATGACTTTGAAGTATGATAATAAGACTCAGCAATTATTTTTCGAATCATTGTTCAAAAATATGAAATACGAAATAGTAAGCTCTGAAAAACAAGCAGATGGATCATACAATGTAAAAGTTTCAGTTGATAATATAGATGTGCAAAAAGTGTTTTTAACAATATATCAAAAATTATTTCAAGAAGCATTTACAGGAAAAGGAACAGAGCTATCAGTAGAAGATGAGTTCAATAAAGTATTAGGATCAGACAATGTTCCGAAAGCAAAAAATGAGACTACATTTAAAGTTGTAAAAAGTTCAAAAGGATATAAAGTAGATGTTGCTCCTGAGAATATAGATGTTTTATTTGGTAAATTTAATAGTACATTATCAAACTTAAATAGCTTAGGTGAAGAAAAAACTACAACAGATACGATACAACAAGCTCCTGTTGATAATAATTTACAAAAAACAGATCCATTGAAACCATTAAATAATAAATAATTAGGAATAAATATATAGGAGGGCACAGAGTGCCTTTTTTATCTTTTTAGGAGGTATGCTAATGATGGATGTAAAAGAAATAGAAAGGGAAGCTAATATTCAAGAGGCTTTGAGATGTTTAAACTGTAAGATTCCATTTTGTGAAAAAGGCTGTCCGGTAGATACAAAAGTTAAAGAAATAATACAAATGTATTTAAATAATAAATTATTAAGAGCAGGGGATATCTTGTTCAAAAATAATCCATTATCAATTGTATGCTCATTAGTTTGCCCACATGAAAAACAATGTGAAGGAATGTGTGTACTGAATAAGAAGACATATGGAGTTAAATTTGGAGATATAGAGAATGAGATTTCATCAAAATACATAGAAAGTTTAGATTTCAGAATACATAGAACTGAAACTAAAAAATCAAAAGTAGCAATAATTGGGGGAGGACCCGCAGGAATTACAATCGCATTCATACTGACATTTAGAGGGTACGATGTAACTATATTTGAAGCGCATGCACAAATAGGTGGGGTATTAAGATACGGGATCCCTGAATTTAGATTACCAAAAACAAATATAGATAAATTGGAAGATAAATTGATTGAAATAGGAGTTAAAATAAGGCCTAACATAATAATTGGACCTGCATTAACGATTGATGATTTATTCGAAGATGGTTATAATGCAATTTTCATTGGAACAGGTACATGGAATCCTAGAAAATTAGGGATAAGAGGAGAAAGTTTTGGAAATGTTCATTTTGCAATTGATTATTTAAAATCACCAGAATTCTATAAACTTGGAAAAAAAGTTGTTATAATAGGTGCTGGAAATGTTGCTGTAGATGCAGCTAGAACAATGATAAGAAACGGAATAAAACATGTAATTCTTATAAATAGAGAAGGCGAAGAAGGGATTACAGCAAATAAAAAGGAATTTGATCATGCAATCGAAGAGGGAGTTAAGATCCTTAACTTTAGAACACCAATAGAAATTAAAGATGATGGTTTAGTAGTTGCAGAAACTAAAATACTTAAAGATAAAGAGGGGAATATACTCTATAAATATGATGAAGAATCAAAAATGTTAATAGAAGCGGATTCTGTAATTATATCAATAAGCCAAGGGCCTAGATCAAATATTGTTTCAAAAGATAAAGAAATAGAAGTAAATGAAAAAGGATTAATAGTTACAAATAATGAAGGAAGCACAACAAAACCTGGAGTTTTTTCAGGTGGAGATGTTGTTACTGGAGCGAAAACTGTTGTTGAAGCAGTTAAGATGTCTAAAATAATAGCAGACAAAATAGATGAGTATTTAATAGGATGTGAGGAAAAAAAAGATGGAAAAATCAAGAATGATAAGAGGGACGAGTAAAAGTGCGCGTTTTTTTCTAACTGATACAACGGAATTAGTAAAAGAAGCACAAAAATTACAGAAATTAGATCCAATTGCAGTAACATTATTTGGGAAGTTACTTACTGCAACTGCAATGATGGGTCAAGACTTGAAAAGTGAGAAAGATGTACTAACTGTCAGATTTAATGGTGATGGAGCATACGGAATTTTACTAGCAACAGCAAAATCAGATGGGTCAGTAAAGGGATATATTGGAAATACAGAAAAGAAGATTGGTATAAATAAAAAAGATTCATTAGGAAATGCAGACTTTATAGGTGAGGGAACGTTACAAGTAATAAAAGATATGGGATTGAAAGACCCATTCGTAGGACTTACAAAGATTAGTAGTTCAGATATAGCAGATAATATTGCACACTATTTTTTCACATCAGATCAAGTGAAGTCTGTTGTTTCATTAGGTGTGAAAGTCAATGAAAAAGGTGAAGTAGAAAAATCAGGAGGATTTATAATTCAACTTTTACCAGGAGTAGAAGATGATTTTATTGATAAAATAGAGAGAAAAATCAAAAGTATAAAAAGTGTAACAGACCTTCTAGCTGGAGGATTTGATCTAGAGAGAATATTGAAACTTTTATATGAAGATATGGAAGACGAAGAAGGAAATCAATTAATAGAGGAGTACAGCATTCTTGAAGAATCAGAGATCGAATATAAATGTGATTGTTCTAGAGAGAGATTTCTGACAGGGCTTTTAACATTAGGTAAGACAGAAATAAATGAATTGTTAGAAGAACACGGAGAGATTGAAGTGGAATGTCATTTTTGCATGAAAAAATACGTATATAAAAATGATGATTTTAATAACTATTTATAAGAGGTGAGAACATATGGAAGATAATATGAGTGAAAATAAGTACCTTTATGGAGAAATTGAAAATACTGCATTTATCAAAGCTATTGGAAATTCAACTATGAAGAATAGCAAGACAGCTTCAGATATATTAGACAAATTACTTAATGGTGAAAAAAAGGAAATAATACTAGATATGTCTGAATGTAAGTACATGGATAGTACATTTTTAGGACTTATAGCTAAATATGCTATGGAAATCAAAATGAAGTGGAATGTGAATCTTAATGTTCTAAATCCGACAAAGACGGTTTCAGAAGGGTTGAAACAAACAGGAATCGAAAAGTTTATTGATATTATTGTAAGTAGTGATGTAGATAACGTTGTAACAGAAGAGGTCAAGTCAAATGATTTTGGTAGTAAACTTGAAAAATCAAAATACATTTTGGACATGCATAAAACGCTAATGAATTTAAATGAAGAAAATAAAGAAACATTCAAAAATGTTGTAGATTTAATGGAGAAAAGTATAGACTCAAACGATTAATTCAATAAGTAAATATAAATTTTTTGTGAGAATAGAGGTATGAAAATGTTGAAAATAGGTGTTATAAGAGGTGGAATATCTACAGAAAGAGAAGTTTCGCTGAAGACAGGTCAAGAGATAATAAACAATCTTAATAGAGAAAAATATGAAGTTTTTGATATTGTAATAGATAATAAATCACAAGTATCTGAGAAAATAAGTGAATTGAGACCAGATTTTGTATATATAGCATTACATGGTAAATTTGGAGAAGATGGAAGAGTTCAAGCTATATTAGAGAGCTTTGAGATACCATATAGTGGCCCAGGAGTAATGGCGTCAGCACTTTGTATGGATAAAGACCTTACTAAAAGAGTTGTTTCTACATACGGCGTTAGAACAGCTAAATGGTTAAGTGTTAGGAAAAATGAAACTACAACGTGGGATACTGTAAAACAACTTGGGGATAGAGTAATAGTAAAACCTAATTATGGGGGATCAAGTGTAGGTGTTTCATTTGTTGAAAATGAAGAAGAATTGTCAAAGGCACTGGAAGAGGTTTACGACATAGACAATGAAGCAATAATAGAAGAAGTTCTAAATGGGATAGAAATATCTGTACCTATAATTGGTGGAGAAGTATATCCAACATTATTAATTGAAGCACTTGCTGGAAGCTTTTTTGATTATACATCAAAGTATGCTGATGGTGGAGCAAAAGAAACTGTTTTTGAATTTGAAAAAGAATTACAAGATGAAATAAATGACTTAACTTCAAAGTCTTATTATGCAACGAAATGTGAAGGATTTGCGAGAATAGACTTTATGATTGTTGATAATAAGCCGTATATGATTGAGATTAACACATTACCTGGGATGACTGGAGCGAGTTTATTACCAAAGAGTTTAGCATCAAAAGGATACAGTTATTCACAGGCATTAGATTTACTTATTGAGTCATCTATAAATGTTGATAGAAGTTAAGAAATTAGAAAAGAGGATAAAATGGAGCGAATAGCAAGTTTTAGTGTTAATCATGAAAAGATGAGCAGAGGAATCTTTGTTTCGAGAGTAGATACAATTGGAGAAAATAACATAACTACATTTGATGTAAGACTTAAGTTACCAAATAGAGAACCAGTATTAAATATTGCTGAAATGCATACTATGGAACATTTGGGAGCTACATATTTAAGAAATCATGTAAAATGGAATGATGAAGTTATATATTGGGGACCAATGGGTTGTAGAACAGGATTTTACGTTATATTAAAAGGTAAATTGACATCTAGTGAAATTATCGATTTAATGAAAGATACATTTCAATTTATGAGTGAATTTCAAGGAGATATTCCAGGAGCAACAGCGATTGAATGCGGAAATTATTTAGACCAGAATTTACCAATGGCTAATTATGAAGCAAAGAAATATTTACAAGAAACACTTATGAACTTAAAAGAAGAAAATCTAAATTACCCTGAATAGTTGTAAATATAAATTTTGGGATAGAAAAATAGAGGTATAATAATGAAATTAGTGGATACACATACACATATATATGGTGAAAAGTACGATGATGATTTTTCTGAGGTAATAAGTAGGGCAGAGAAAGAGCTAGAATTTATTATAAGTATTGGGTATGATTTGGAAAGTTCAAAAAAAGGTGTAGAATTAGCTAAAAAGTATGACTTTGTATATAGTGTTGTAGGGATTCATCCTGTAGACATAAAGAAATATAATGATGAAGTTGAGCAAGAGTTAACAAAGATGGCTACAGATGAGCCAAAAGTTGTTGCAATTGGAGAAATAGGATTAGATTATCATTGGATGGAAGATCCTAAAGAAGTTCAAGAAGAAATATTTAGGAAGCAATTAGAGATTGCAAGAAAAGTGAAACTACCAGTTGTAATTCATACGAGGGATGCTCTTGAAGATACACTAAGAATACTTTCTGATTATCAAGATGTTGGAGGGATATTACACTGTTTCCCGGGGTCTTATGAGTCAGCAAAGCCATTATTGGATAGATACTATATAGGTGTTGCAGGTGTTGTAACATTTAAAAATAATAAGAAAACACAAGAGATGGTAAAGAATACGCCACTTGAAAAAATAGTAATTGAAACTGATTGTCCTTATTTAACACCAGAGCCATTTCGTGGACAGAGAAATGAACCAATATATGTGAAGTACGTTGCAGAAAAGATAGCAGAAATCAAAGAAATAAGTGTAGAAGAAGTAATTAAAGTAACAACTGGAAACGCTAAAAGAGCATATAATATAAAATAGTAGCTAGGAACGGAGAATACTATGGAAGTTTACGGAATAGGAACAGATATTGTTGAAATTGATAGAGTAAAGGATGCAATGGAGAGGACTCCGACATTTAAAACACGGGTATTTACTGAAAGAGAAATTACATATGTAGAAAAGAAAAAGATGCCTTATCATAGTTATGCAGCAAGGTTTGCAGCGAAAGAAGCGGTATCTAAAGCTGTTGGAACCGGAATTAGAGGATTTAGTGTATTAGATATAGAAATCTTAAATGATGAACTAGGTAAGCCGTATGTAATACTGCATAATAAGTTAAAGCAAAAAATGGAAGGCTATGCTATTCAGATTAGTTTATCTCATAGTAGAGAATATGCAGTATCAACTGTAATAGTATATAAATAAAAAATAAAATAAAGGTGGTAAAAATGAAAAAGAATTTATTAGTTATAGCGTTAGTAAGTGTTTCATTATTTTCATGTTTTGAAAAAAAAGATGATACAAAAGTGGAAACATCAACGCCAACACAAACACCAACAAATCAAGCAAATAGTAATGCATCAACATTATACGGATTAACACAAGAAGAAGCGCAAGCACTAATTAGTAAGAAAATCGACCCTCAAAAAGTATCGGGTGCAATTAAAGCTGCAGAAAGCGGAGATGAGCAAGCAATACTAGGTTTGGCAAAACTATACTTAGAAATGGGTGATAAAGTAAAAGCTAAAAAATATTTGCAAATGGGAGCAGATAAGAATATTCCTGCAGCAATATATAATTTAGCAGTACTATATAAACAAGAAGGTAATACAGTAGAGGCAGAAAAGTTAATAGCAAAATTACCAAAAGGAGCAATGAATGGAGCCGTTATGAATGGATTAACTCCACAAATGGCTGAAGGAGGAAAAGCATATAACCAAGGACTGGCTCAAATGAAAGCTAAAAATTATAGTGCAGCAAAAACATCGTTTCAGAAAGCTTATTCTTTAGGGATAAAAGAGTCGGATGTTCAATTAGGTGTTATAGCTAAACAACAAAAAAATACAACAGAAGCTGTTAAATGGTTCAAAGTAGCCGCAGCGAGAGGGGTAGTTCCAGCAAACTATGAAGTTGGAGCAATGTTGTTTGATAGCGGTAAAAGAACAGAAGCGATTCCTTATTTAACAAAATCATTTAATGCTGGAAACAAAGGATTAGCAACTCCGATTGCAATTGGATACCAAACACAAGGTAAATTAGATGAAGCAATAAAATGGTTCAAAATAGCTGAAAAAAATGGAGATAAGACAGCGGCAGAGTCTATTAAAGCAATAGAAGATTATAAAGCTGGAAAAACAGCACCTGCAAATACAGCAACTCAAACACCAGAAGTAAAAACACCAACACCAGCAAAAGAAGAATCGCCAACACTAACACCAACAACAAATATTGATAAAATAATAGATGATGTAAACAAGAATTAAAAATAAATAATTTACAGTTTGAAAATGTAGATTAAATATGATATAATTTCTAAGATAAATTTTAAAATGGATCAGTCCTATTTGTTTAGAGCATGTTGTACCA
>JAGOYM010000038.1:0-6087 GCA_018059165.1 Leptotrichiaceae bacterium
CTTTGGGAGTAACCCCTTGTGTGGGATCAAGTTTCGTTTTCTCTAATTCTGCATTTATTATGTTTTCTATATCACTGTTAGTTTCTGATGGAACTGTTCCACCTTCACTTCCTGTTATTTCATTATTTGTTTCATCAATTATGCTGTCTATCGCGTCATCCGATGATTCAGTAGTACCTGAAGGCGCTTCTGTTTGTGACCCCTCACTTATATACAAATTATCATCTTTCGCACTATAAGTTTGCATTAGTAATAGAAAAAATAATAAAATTACATTCAAATATTTTCTGTTTGTTTTCATTGAGTTATACCTTTCTATATTTTCTGTTTTTTGATTAAGTTCTCATAATATTTACAGACACTATTTATTTCGCATTCTTGACACTTAGGTCTTCTTGCAATGCACTTATCTCTTCCATGTAATATTAAAAAGTGTGAGTATTCATACCAATTTTTTTTTGGTATGACTTTCATTAATTCCCTTTCTATTATTTCAGGGTTTTGATTATCTACAAGTCCTATCAAATTTGACAGCCTTCTAACATGCGTGTCCACAACAATTCCTTCACTAATCCCCCAAATGTCACCTAGCATTACATTTGCTGTTTTTCTTCCAACTCCTGCAAGTTCAGTTAATTCTGCCATTGTATTCGGAACTTTATCATCATGTCTTTCTAACAACTGTTCTGCATTCAATTTGAGATTTTTTGCCTTATTTTTGTAAAATCCTGTTGATTTGACGGATGTTTCGACTTCTTTTAGAGTTAATTTTCTCATATCTGCCGGAGTTTTTATAATTTCAAAAAAGTCTTTCGTAACTATATTAACTCTCACATCTGTACACTGAGCTGATAATATTACTGCTACTAGCAACTGGTATTCATTATCATAATTAAGAGCTATTTTAGGCTCTTTGAATTTTTCTCTTAGCAATTCTACAACTTGTTTTGCTCTATTTTTTTTCGTCATCTCATTCTCCCTAACAATTCATTCAAAAAATATAAAAAGATAAAATGCAACGGATAAAATAAATAAAAGAAGTATTTCATCCCGTAACCTTTTTTACCATTATATAAAAATATTGGTATTAACGAAAATATTGAATATATTTGCATTTCACTCAAATTCCCAATTTTTAATATTACCAAATTTAATGCCAAAAATGCAATAAATATATACAACTTATTATTTCTCAACTTATTAAATAATATTATCAATATTACTCCATACGCACCATAGTCTAATCCCGTTTTTTCTGCTAAGAAACATAAGTAAAGTACGACAATATATCTAACAACAATATTAATTTTATTATTATCTAGAATCTCTAAGCAGAATAAGCCTAACGCTAATGTAAAGAATATATTTAATGGATATTCCTGAAATCCAAGGAAATTAGGTAGCTGAATTATAATTGCAAAATTTAAAAGTCTCATAAGATATTTATTTACATTTTTAGTATGAGAATACCCTTCACTTATAGAAAATGCAAAAATTGGGAAAGCCAATCTTCCTAATATACTTAACCATTCAGGCCCCCCAATTATTCTATAATAATGATCTAGAAACATAGTAATGATTGCTATTATTTTCAAAGTAAATAATGTTATCATTATACTTTTATATCACTATATGTTTCATTTTCAAATTTTCTAACTATATACGAACATACTGCATGGATTTTCAAATCATTTTCTCTTGCAAAACTAACGATTTCATTGAATAGCTTTTCTGCTACCCCTTGTCCTCTTAACTCTTCTGAAACAAATGTATGATCTGCTATAAGTACATTACCATCTCTTTTATATGTTAATTCTGCAATAATTTCTTTTTTTTCATCTGAGCTTTTTTCAATAAAAAATCCTTTATCTTTAACATGAATTATTTCCATAAATAAGCACCGCCTCAAATTTTAATTCTTCTAATTAATTATAACATGACAGGTTATATTTATCTATAACTTTTTACTTCAATATTTCATCTGTAACAACAACGACTTTCTTTTTTCGTTCCATTCTTACTTTTTCATATCTTATATTTTTCTCTTTCATCATTAATATGATGTATAAAATACATAGATAGTATATTGCAATCCAAAACATAGATACACTCGTATCAAGATTAATCTGTAAAAGTGGTATTTTACTTCCAACGTATATAAAACCTTCAAATGAATCATATGTAAACTTTACAATCTTTACAATTAATATATTGAAAATTTGTATCTTAATAAAATTCAAAAAAACTAAAAGAAATAAAAATTCTATCAATATTGTTCCAACAGGTATCCCAACAATATTCAACAAAAATGAAAATATAGGTAATTTTTGAAAGTATATAAGGAATAAAGGAGTCGTAACTATCTGTATACAAATACTTAATATTATTATTTTATTTATCTCATCTAATAGTCCTTTTATTCTGGAAAATTTTAATTTATAATATTTCTCAAAAATAGGATAAATAAATATCATTGTACCAACAGCAGCATATGATAATTGCAATGAAATATCAATCACAGAATATGGATTTAATATAAAAATGAAAATAAATGATATTAAAAATGATTTGGTACTATCTTCTTCCTCAAATAATAACCTTGCCAATATCATTATTGCACCCATAAAATAAGCCCTCAATATGGCTGGTGAAAGACCTACAATAGAACAATAAAATGTTAAAATAAAGAATGCAACTGCATATTTGATTCTATAGTTAATATTCAATTCATCTAATAATTTCACTGACCAGATAATTATAAGACTTATATGAGATCCTGATATTACTACAAGATGAGCGAGTCCTGTATATTTGAATTTGTCATTCATATCTTTTGTTACATCCGCTTTCTCTCCTAATATGGATGCCTTTGAAAATGCATGTAAGTTATCGTAACTTATGAGAAGGTCGTCTAGCATTTGCGAAATATACAATCTCACTTTATTTAGCAATCCACTTTTGTATCCTATTATTTCACCATCTAATACAATAAATTTATCATCCTCTTTAATTGATTTAATAGAGTAAAGTATTACATAATTTCCATATGGTAACTCTTTACTATTTTTTATAAATCCTGTTTTTTTTAAATATTTATTTTCCAGTTTTATGATTGATCCACTTTTTCCATCAATTTTTGTGTAAATTATTACATTTTTATTTATGTTTCTCTCTAATTGACTTTGATATGTTGTGTAACTAGTGTACATATATGATATAGGAACCAATAATATAAATAAATATCTGTTATCTTTTTTTAGATACCCTAGAATAATCAATATTACAGAAATAATTATTAACACAGTTAGACTCATCGAGTATTTGAATGAAAAAAATCCTATAATTAAGCTTAGACAGCACAATAATAACTCTATCATACATCGTCACAACTCCTCTGCCCAAAGTTTTTCATTGCTGTAGTCTTCTGCTACATTAATTGCTTTCTTTGCTTTGTACACGCTTATAATTGGATATTTCAATGAGTTGATTGTATTTGTTGATACTCGATAATATATTTTTTTCTTCCCTTTATCTAACAAATATATCGAAAATCCTTTTTCAAAGTTCCCATTTGTTGTTGTAGATCTTATAAAATCACTATCTCTATTAATATTATTACTCATATATGAAATATTACTAGGTAACTCTAGCTTCTGTAGTTTTCCATTATTATCCATATAAGAAATTGTTTTATTGGATATTTTAATATCTAGCACGTACTCTCTTTTTTCATAATATGATACTTGTTGAATTTTTCTAATAAATTGGACTATTTCCTTCTTTGCAATTCCCAGTTGTTTTACTTGCTCTTTCTTATCTTGATTAACTAAAAATATACCCATTAATATTGATATTAGCCCTAAATACAAGACTACTTCAATTAATGTGAAACCCCTTTTTCTCATTATTAACACCACCCTCTTTACTATTATAAATCAAAAAGATTATTTTTTCAATCTATTTTTAATTATTTATAATTGGTGTGAGAACAAATAAAAACACACCAATTTCAGACCATCTGGCCTTTGTTGGTGTGTTCATTATTTTATTTTACTAATTAATTTGTTGAGTAATCCATTTGAGAGAATCTCTTATAGAAATTCCATCTATCTTTAGCATTGCTTTGGTTTAATTTGAATAATTCTTCTGCTTTTTCAGGGAATTCTGACATTAATGATGCATATCTTCTTTCACCTTTTAAGAAGTCTTGATATTTATCCCAATTTGGTTCTGGACAATCTAGTTGTAAAGGATTTTTCCCTTGCTCTGTTAATCTTGGGTCAAATCTGAATATTGGCCAGTATCCTGCTTCAACTGCTAATTTTTCTTCTGTTTGTGATTTTTCTAATCCTGCTTTCAATCCTTGTGCTATACATGGTGAGTAAGCTATTATGATTGATGGTCCTGGATATTCTTCTGCTTCTTTTATTGCTTTTAATGTTTGGTTTTGATTAGCTCCCATTGCTATTTGACCAATGTATATGTTTCCATAAGTCATTGAGATCGCAGCTAAATCTTTTTTCTTAATTGCTTTTCCTGATGAAGTAAATTTCGCAATTGATCCTGCTGGTGATGATTTAGATGATTGACCTCCAGTGTTTGAATACACTTCTGTATCCATTACTAATATATTTACATCTTCTCCAGATGCTAATACATGGTCTAGTCCTCCATAACCTATATCATATGCCCAACCATCTCCACCGAACATCCATACAGATTTTTTAACTAAGTATTGTTTTAGTGATAAGATTTCTTTTGCTGCTTCTCCTGTTTCTTTTTCTAATAATGGCACCATTTTATTTCTTAATTCTTTAGTTACCTCTCCACTTGTAATATTAGCTATCCATTCTTTATATAATTCTGCTAATTCTGGAGAAACTTCTGACATAGATTCGTTCATTCTTATTTCAATTCTTGCTCTTATTGTTTCTATTGCTACATGCATTCCAAATCCATATTCTGCATTATCTTCGAATAATGAAGATGCCCATGCTGGACCTTCTCCTGCGTTATTTGTTGTGTATGGAGTTGCTGGTGCTGATCCTCCGTAAATTGAAGAACATCCTGTAGCATTTGCTACCATCATTCTTTCTCCAAATAATTGAGTTACTAATTTTACGTATGGTGTTTCTCCACATCCTGCACATGCTCCTGAGAATTCAAATAATGGTTTAGCAAATTGTGATGATTTTACATTTGCTTTCCCCATGATGTGATCTTTGTATGTCACTTTATCGAATAAGTATTCTGCAAATTCAGGTTCTTTTTTATCTACTTGTGTATTGATTGGTTTCATTTGTATTGCTTTTCCTTTTGGTGCTGGACAAACGTTTACACATGATCCACATCCTGTACAATCTAAAGTTGAAACTTGTATTTTGTATTGTAATCCTTCAAGTCCTTTTCCAATTGCTTTAATTGTGTTCATTCCTTCTGGTGCTGCTGCTAATTCATTTTCATCAATTAAGAATGGTCTTATTACAGCATGAGGACATACGAACGCACATTGGTTACATTGTATACAGTTTTCAGGTATCCATTCTGGTACATTAACTGCAATTCCTCTTTTTTCATAAGCAGTTGTTCCATTTTCGAATGTTCCATCTTCATAACCTAAGAATGCTGATACTGGTAAAGAATCACCTTTAACTGCATTTATAGGATCTGCTATTCTTTTTATGAACTCAGGTTTTGCTGAATCTATAATTGCTTCATCAACTGTTAAAGATGACCAAGTTGAATCTACAGCAACTTCAACTAATCCTTCTGTTCCTTTATCGATCGCTGCCCAGTTTTTATCAACTATATCTTTTCCTTTTGTTCCATATGTTTTTTCAGCATATTCTTTCATATAATTTTTTGCAGTTTCATAATCTATTATGTCTGCTAATTTAAAGAAAGCTGATTGCATAATAGTATTAGTTCTGTTTCCTAATCCTATTTCTTCTGCAATTTTAGTAGCATTAATTATGTAGAATTTAGCTTTTTTATCTGCTAAAGCTTTTTTAATTTCATTTGGTATTGTTGCAATAACTTTGTCTGCATCCCAAATTGTATTTAATAGGAATGTTCCTCCGTCTTTTA
>JAGOYM010000038.1:6187-11105 GCA_018059165.1 Leptotrichiaceae bacterium
AAAGGTCTGTATAAGTGAACTATTAATAATCCTACTTTTTCTCCTTTTTTAGTTAAATAATCTATTGTTTCTCTTATAGTTTCATTTACTGATCCCATTGCAATTATAACTCTTTCTGCATCAGGAGCTCCGTAATAAACAAACGGTGCATATTGTCTTCCTGTTATTTTAGAAATTTCTTGCATGTAATCATTTACCATGTCAGGTACAGCATCGTAAAATTTATTTTGAACTTCTCTTGTTTGGAAGTAAATATCATCATTTTGAGCTGTTCCTCTTGTTACTGGATGTTCTGGATTTAATGCCATATCTCTGAATCTTTGAACTGCTTTTTTATCTAATAATCTGTCAAATTCAGCATAATCTATTACTTCTACCTTGTTTATTTCATGTGATGTTCTGAATCCATCAAAGAAATGTAAGAAAGGTATTCTTGATTTAATTGCTGCTAAATGTGCTATTCCTGCTAAATCCATTACTTCTTGAACTGAACTTGTAGCTAACATTGCCCATCCTGTTTGTCTTGCAGCATATATATCTTGGTGATCACCGAAGATTGATAATGCTTGTGCTGATAATGCTCTTGCCGAAACGTGCATAACACCAGGTAATAATTCCCCTGCGATTTTATACATGTTAGGTATTTTTAATAATAACCCTTGTGATGCAGTAAATGTTGTAGTTAATGCTCCCGCTTGTAGCGAACCGTGAACTGTCCCAGCTGCTCCTGCTTCTGATTGCATTTCAACAACTTTTACAGGTGTTCCTAAAAGATTTTTCTTACCATATGCTGCCCATTGTTCTGTGTACTCCGCCATGTTTGAAGATGGTGTGATTGGATAAATTCCTGCTACTTCAGTGAATGCATAAGAGCAATACGCTGCTGCTTGGTTTCCGTCCATAGTTTTCATAACTTTAGCCATTTTGTCCTCCTAAATATTATATTTAAATATACATCTATACATTAGAAATAATACTACTTAATATAGTGTTAGTCAAGTACTTATTTCACATGTTTTTCAACTATTTTACTTTGTTTTTTGTTTAGTTCGTATTACAAAGTATTTTTAGAAATGCTTTTTAATTTTATATTTCAAATCATCCCCTAAAAATCTATGCTTTATAAGATTAAACTTTTATAGTCAAAGTATTTTTTTAGCTTTATTTTATTCATACTTTATTTTTGTAAACTTTGTTTGATTATTTCATTTAAATATTATATAATAGACGTAATACAAAATCTGAGGTGGTAGAGAAATGAAAAAAAATTTTACAATATTAGCACTTACACTAGCATTAACAGCAGTGTCATTTAGTGCAAAAACAGATACAAAGAAAGTATTTACTTTTCAAGGACATCAAGTTGAATCAGCTGACGTGTTTTCTATACAAGAAAAAAATATAACAGAAAATTCTAATTATATTGCGTACCCTTATTTTACTGGTGATTCTAATTCTGCAGCTTATGCAGCGGCAATTAATAAAACAGTTACTAAATTTGCGGATTCTCTTAACTCAAAAAATAAAAAAGTTGATGCATCTTACAAAATAACAGGAAGCAATGCTAAATTTGTTAGTATATTGTTCTCGATAAGAGAAACTGATTCTAAAACATACGTTTCAACATCGTACTATAAAGCATTAACATTTGATGCTACAAATGGAAAACAACTAATTTTAAAAGATTTACTTCAACCTGGATATGAAACAGGTTTAAAAGAAGTTATAAATGACAAAATTAAGCAATTAGGAATTCCAACAACTCCTAAATTTAAAGGTGTAGACAAAAATCAACAATTTTACTTAGAAGACTCTAGTATAGTTTTCTTCTATCAACCAAATACTGCTACAACATTTGCTGATGGAGAATTATTCTTACCTTTTATCTTAACTGATTTAATTGGTCTTATCAAATAACGAAATTTTAAAGAATATAATGAAATTAAATTAGGGGGGCAGCTGCTCCCCTTTTTAGAAACAGAGGAGATTTAAAATGAGAAATACTACTTGGAAAATAAAAACTTCAAATCAAAATAAAAGTATCATGCTTAATAATTTCCCTATTGATCAAGATATTTTAAAGATTTTACATTCACGTGGAATAGTATCAAAGAAAGATATTATTAATTTTCTAGATCCTAGTCTCGATAATATCCAACCTTCTAGCTTACTTTCTGATATGAAAAAAAGTGTTGATCTAATTATAGAATGTATTAATAATGGGAAAAATATCTGGATTTATGGTGACTATGATGTTGATGGAATAACTTCAACATCAATTCTTTACTTGGCACTGAAAGATTTGGGAGCAGAGTTTTTAAATTATTATATTCCAATTAGAGATGAGGGATACGGCCTTAATAATACTGCACTTAAAACTATCAAAAATTCAGGAGCAGACCTTTTGATAACAGTTGATTGTGGTATTACATCATTCAAGGAAATAGAATTCGCAAAATCTATCGGTCTTGATGTTATTATAACTGATCACCATGATATTCAAAGTGATAAAATTCCAAATGCGTACAGTATAATTAATCCTAAAAGAACTGACAATGCTTTTACATTCAATGCATTAGCCGGTGTTGGAGTAGCATTTATGCTTATTCTAAACCTTTACGAGAAACTTAAAACTAAAGAAGAAGCTTATGTGTACCTTGATCTAGTAGCAATTGGTACTATCGCAGATATCGTTCCACTTGTAAAAGAAAATAGAATCTTTGCAAAACACGGTCTTGAAAAATTATTATACTCTGAGAATAAAGGACTTCGGTTCTTAATAACAAAACTTTTTGAAACTGCAAAACTAGAATTTACAACATATGACGTTGGTTTCGTAATTGCACCAGTATTCAATGCTGCAGGAAGACTTAAAGATGCCAAAATGGTTGTTAAACTCCTAACTTCTGATAATGATAGAGAAATTGAAGTTATTTCAAAAGAACTTATTAATAAGAACTTTGAAAGACGTGAATTACAAACTACACTTGTTGAACTTGTTGAAGCTAACATACAAAAAAATAATCTTAATGATAATCTTGTAATTGTCGATGCTTCTAGTGAATATCATCATGGAATTATTGGGATTATTGCCTCAAAAGTTGTTGACGCACATTACAAACCTGCCATTATTATGGAAATTAAAGAGGATGAAGGCGTTGCTGTTGCCTCTTGTAGAAGTATTGAGAATTTCAATATTATCAAGGCACTGCAATCAATGCCTGAACTATTTAAAAAATTTGGAGGTCATGCTGGTGCAGCAGGATTCACAATACCTATAAAGAATATAGAACTCTTTACAAAAAAAATAAATGAATTTGCTCGACATAAGATGAAATCTGATGATTTTGTTAAGACTATTCATATAGACAAACATGTTGCGATACATAAGATTTCATACGAATTTTGTAAATCAATAGAACTTCTTAAGCCTTTTGGATTTGGAAACCCTAATCCAACATTTCAAACTAAGAATGTCGCTATTGAAAATGTTAAATTCATTGGTGAAAGCAAGAATCACCTTATGTTCGACTTGAAACAAAATGGTTTTTCTTCAAGAAATGCTGTTTGGTTTGCTGCTGGAGAGTTTTTCACTGATTTAACTGAAAATATTTTCTATGATATTGTTTATAAACTGAAAGTTGAGCCATATCAAGACAAGTTTTACACAAAAGTCTACATTGACGATGTTAAGAAATCAGAATTGAAAAATGACACATTCTTCTTTTTGAACTCATTGTATAGTACTTCATTTCCTATGGAATCAGTGTTTTATACAAATCTTGCCATCGATTCAAGTAATAAAATATCAACTAAATTTGAATTTGATCAATTTTCTTTGTTTCAAGGGTCAAAATTTATAGGAAAACTTGACTACAATGTATCTAATTTGTTATTTTTAATTAATAAATATTACGGTTGGAATTTTCATATAGTAGTTAAAGATATTGTTCCCACAGGTAACACAAATATTGTAAAGATAAATATAATGCGTGAATCTGAGTTTGAAAGTTATGACTATACAGATAAACGATTATTCATAAACATAAAGAAATTCTTGATTGGAACTATGGAATACGATAGTTATACGAAATTATTATTATCATCTTTTTTCAAAGAAAATCACAATCTATTTATTATTTCCAAAGATTACGAGAAAGAATTTAATTTGTCTTTCAGTTATGAGAACTTTATTCTAACACTTGGAATTTACTATTACAAATCAAAATGTAAGAAGTCTCAAATTGTTACAAAGAAAAAAGGATTTAAGTCAATTAATAACTATTTTGATATTAATACAGAATACCAAAATGATTATGATTTAACAATATTTTTTGGAAATGTCAATGACATTAAGCTTGGAGATATTGAAGTTGTAGATGGACAAAGATTTGTCTTTATACAAGACTTCACATCAAACGAGAATCCTAAAGAGCTTATTGATAAACTAGGGATTTCTGATAGTCTTAAAGAAATTAACTACAGCTTCTCTATTCCTGAAAATATTATTTTCTTAAATTCTAAGAATAGAAATGAAATTGTTGATGAATCAAGAGTTTTTCTGAAATACTTACCACTTGATGACAAAATACGAATTAAAGCGCTGTTAGATGAGAAAACAGATGATCCTATATTTGCTGACTCATCAATTTGGCAAATTTTATAAGATGTAGAAAAGGTCCGATTCACATTTGTGAACTGGACCTTTTCTACTTATTTTTTCTCTTCTTCTTTTGCTATTTCTTCTAATACTTTATCTGCTTCTTTAACTCCTGCTTTCTGTGCATCTTGTACTAATTTCTTTCCATCTTGTTTATTTCCCATGTTGTAATACATTACTCCAAGTAATAATCTAGACATTTCATTCTTATCTTCTGTTACTGATTTTACAAAATATTTATTTGCTAAATTATAATTC
>JAGOYM010000039.1:0-7263 GCA_018059165.1 Leptotrichiaceae bacterium
CCTTTTCCTTCACTAGAAGCAAATCTACCTAGAAAATATTCATATATTCTACCAATTAAGTCTAATTCTTCTGTTTTTGTCTTTGTGTATGTCTCAATATCAGTTATAATATTAATAAGTTCCCCTAATTTAGTCTTATCTAATTCTTCTCTACTATATCTTTTTTCAAGTACACCTTGCAATTGTGAGTTTTCTTTTTCAATTGATAACATTGCTCCATCAATTACTTCTCCTATTGATGGTAACGGAGATGCTTTTTTTATATTTTCCCATCTAGCTTTTTCAGGTACGAAAAAGACTCCTTCTGCAGTATATTCATCTTTGTCTTCAACATCACCATTATCATTTTTTATCATTTGATATTGTGCTTCAAATCTATCTGATATATATTTCAAAAATATTAACCCTAATACAACATGTTTGTATTCTGCTGGATCCATATTATTTCTCATCTTATCTGCTGCTTCCCAAAGTTTCTTTTCTATTTCTTGCATATCTGCCATGTCTTTTCTCCTTTAATTTCATTGATTATAAAAATTAACGCTTCATTACTTATTATACCATATTATTAAAAAATGTGACACACTAAAAAAGGCATGCCTTAAAAGCATACCTAGTATTTGATTATTTAATATAATGTTTTAGTTATTAATAGACTTCTTTTCCTTGTTTGAGTTGTTCCATATAACATAGAATAACTCTACAACTATTGAACCTATAAGTATTGAATATCCTCCTATTGATTTATCAAAGAGAACCAACACTATGCCTCCAAATACCATAGTAAGTAGAATTACAAAACCCATTATCTGACCTCTCTTTATAAATTCACCGTCTTGTTTTAATATTAACTTACGACATTCATTTTTATTCTCCTGATCAAGTTTATCTAATGTTTGTGTACTTTTTAATTGATTTTCTGTCATAGCTAATATTCTGTCAGTTGCTCCTGGACAATTTTTTTCATATCCGTCTATAATAGAAGGTGGTGGTATAATTCCTTTATACTCGTGTCTAACTCCAGTAACTTTTACTTGTTTAACTGTTTTCTTAGAATCTACAGTATTTGAATTATCATTATTATTATTTTTAATTTTTCGAGTACTCATTAATAGACTCCTCTATCGCTATTCCAACTTTAATCCAACTGTTTTGTATAGCTTTTTCTACATTTGTTTCATATTCTCTAGGATATTTATTAAAAACGTTAGATTCACTCATAGTAGATACAAAACCAAAAATACTGGCTATTCCATAAAGAATAGAATCAATTTTTTTCATTAAACTCACCTCTCCATAAACAAAAATATATTTTGCTTGTTTTATTTTACTTTTATACTTGTTAAATATACCTTTTTTTGAGATTTTTGTCAAGGTGTATTTTCGTATATCAGTCTTTATGGTGTGCAGTTGTCAAACATACGTTACAAAAATAATAAAAATAAAAACTCTTCTTAGTTTTTGAATTCTGATCTTTCTTTATACTCCAGTACTAACTAATTAGGTGTCTTAAATTCTAGTACTTTTCTTGCTGTATTATTCTATCTACTACAATTTTTCTTAAGCAACCTTATCATTTTTTCATAACTTAAAAATCGCTTTCTAGCATAAAATTCTGAATCCAATCTATGACTCTTTCTACTTTGCCATTTTGCCAATGCGAGCAATGTCTAGTTCTTCTATATTCTATTCCTAATTCATCTAATTTAAGTTCAAAACTACTCCTCTTACCTCCAGCTTGATTCACAAATTCTCTACCATTATCAGTTTAACCCCATTTCTTTTCAAGTGTTTCTAAAAACTTTGTTGTATGAGTTACACTCTTTTCATCTACTATTTCTAATACTCTTTCTCTAGTATACTCATCTATTGCCGTTATTTGAGAATTCTTTAAATCTTATACTCTCTTCTATTAGTTCATCTGTCAGAAATGTACTAATGGCTTCTTTTATATCACTTGGAATGAGAGCATCATACGATCTATTTCTTTTTTTTACTATTATAATAATTCCTCGTGTCACTAATCCCTCAATTTCCTCTGCGTTAATTGTTAATTTTTTCTTTCCATCTAACAGCGTTTTTAAAAATTTCAGTCCTTCTCCATACCCGTAAACTATTCTTTCTAATTTAGCTTTTGAAGAAATATTCTGATTATACAGATAATTTATAAGACCTCGTTAACATCACTAAGTACAATTGAGAGTGTCTCGTGAGCAGTAACAGTTTCTGTATCAACGCTATCTTCAGTAATGCTAAACTCTTTTAGTATTTCTTTTTTAGTTCTCTTATTCATTCTTCGTCCTTCTCCCACTAACAATTCAATTCCACATTCTCATCAACAATAAATTCCTTATTTCTATCTAATAGTGGATTTATAACATTTGTTAAATAATCATCTACTTGTTCTGATGCGAATCCTGTAAAATTAGATGGTGTTAATAGCGTATCAAGTGATTCATTTGATATTTTAAGTCTTCCATCTTTTTTTATAGATTCTATTAAGTTATTTGGTTGTCCTTCAAGTTTTATTTTTTTTGATTCTTCCATTGATAATTCTCTTATTATTTCATGTACATCTTGTCTGTCTTGCCCATTCTTAACTGCTTCCATTATTATGTTTTCTGTTGCCATAAACGGTAATTCTTTCATAATGTTTGCGTGTATTACTTTGTCATAAACAACTAATCCATCCATTATATTCAGCCATATTAACAATATTGAGTCGACTGCAAGAAATGCTTGTGGCATTGATAATCTTTTGTTTGCAGAATCATCTAGTGTTCTCTCAAACCACTGTGTAGAATGAACAAGTGCCCCATTTAATGATAATGAAATAACAAATTTTGATAATGAAGCTATTCTTTCACTTCTCATAGGGTTTCTTTTATATGCCATCGCACTTGATCCAATTTGACTTTTTTCAAATGGCTCTTCTATTTCTTTCAAGTGTTGTAGTAATCTTAAATCATTTGTAAATTTATGCGCAGATTGTCCTATGTCCGATAATAAATTCAATACTACAGAATCTGTTTTTCTGTCATATGTTTGTCCTGACACTCCTTGCACATTTGTAAATCCTGCTTTTAATGAAACATTTCTATCTAGCTCTTTTACTTTATTGTAATCTCCATCAAATAGCTCTTTGAAACTTGCTTGTGTTCCGGTAGTTCCTTTCGCCCCAAGAAATTCTAGACTATTCAGTCTAAATTCTAATTCCTCAATATCCATAACTACTGAGTGCATCCATAATGTCGCTCTTTTTCCTACTGTTGTCAATTGTGCAGCTTGAAAATGTGTAAATCCTAGTGTTGGCAATGCCTTATAATCATCTGCAAATTTGCTAAGTCTATATAGTAATGTAATAAGCTTTTTCTTTATTATTATCAGTGCTTCTTTTATTTGTATTATGTCTGTATTATCTCCAACATATGCACTTGTTGCACCTAAGTGTATTATTTTCTTTGCATTCGTTGCTTGATCTCCATATGCATGAACATGCGCCATTACATCATGTCTCAGTTTCTTTTCGTAATCTTTTGCAACATCATAGTTAACGTCATCTGCATACTTTTTAAGTTCTTCGATTTGTTCATCTGTTATTATGTCAAGTCCTAGCTCTTTTTCACATTCAGCCAATATTATCCATAACTTTCGCCATGTTTTAAATTTCATATTAGGAGAAAAATTATATAACATTTCTTTACTCGCATATCTTTCCTCTAATGGGTTTTGATATTTATCCATAAATTTACCTCTCCTTTTTCACCTAATCTACTAATGTATGTCTGTATATATTTTGAGATCTTTCTGGTCCTACTGAAACCATTGAAACATTGCAATTTAGTTTATTTTCTATATATTCAATGTATTTTTTACAATTCTCAGGTAGCTCTTCATAATTCTTTATTTGTGTTATATCTTCCATCCAACCATCTAATTCCTCGTATACTATCTTTAGAGGCTTTGATTTTCTCAAGTTACCTGGATAACTTGTGTGCACTTTACCATCAATTTCATATCCGACAGCTACTTTTATTTTTTCAAATCCTGTAAGTACATCTATCTTTGTAAGAACAATATCTGTCAATCCATTTATAAGCACAGCATATCTACCAATAACTAAATCTAACCATCCACATCTTCTTGGTCTTCCAGTTGTTGCTCCATACTCGTGTCCGATAGCTCTTAATTTTTCACCAATTTCATTGTCTTGCTCAGTAGGAAAAGGCCCTTCTCCAACTCTTGTAACATATGCTTTCATTACACCTAATATTCTCTCTATTTTTCTAGGTGATACACCTACTCCAGTTGTTACTCCACCTGCTGTCGGTGATGACGATGTAACATACGGATATGTCCCATAATCTATATCTAGCATAAGTGCTTGAGCACCCTCAAATAACACAAGTTTCTTCTCTTCAATCGCTTCATTTATCTCAACTACACCATCAATTATTCTAAATTTTATCTTGTCTGCTAATTCCATAAATTTATTATACAATTCTTCTAGATCAAATGTAGGTTTACCATATCTTACAAGCATATCGTTCTTCTCTAACACATTCCATGTTAACTTGTCACGGAATCTTTCAGGCTCTAATAAATCCCCTATTCTAATACCATTTCTTGCAATCTTATCAATATAACAAGGCCCTATTCCTCTTTGTGTAGTCCCTATTTTATTCTCTCCCATTGCCTCTTCTTTTGCTTTATCTATCTCTATATGATACGGCATTATTATATGCGCTCTCTCATCTATGAATAAATTATCTAACTTCATTCCTCTTTTTTCAAGAACAGCAATCTCTTCTAATAAAACATCAATATCAACTACAACTCCTGCTCCTATAACACATTTACCTTTGGAATTTATTATTCCTGATGGCAATAAATGAAGAATAAATTTATCATCATTTACAACAACTGTATGTCCTGCATTATTTCCACCTTGATATCTAACAATATAATCTGCTTTTGGAGACAATACATCTATTATTTTACCTTTACCTTCGTCTCCCCATTGTGTTCCAACTATTACATATGTACTCATTACTCTTCCTCCCTAACCACAATACCAACATATGGTAATGTTCTGTGTTTTTGAGCGAAATCTATTCCATACCCAACAACAAAATCATCTTGTATCTTAAATCCTATATATTCAACATCTATCTCTACTTCTCGTCTCTCTGGTTTATCAAGTAAAGTAACTATTTTTAGTTTTTTAGGTTCTCTAGTCATAAGTATATCTTCAACTTTTCTAAGTGTAAATCCTGTATCTACAATATCTTCAACTATTATTACATTTCTTCCTCTTATATCTTCTTCCAAATCTTTTATTATCTTCACGTCTCTTGAGCTTTCTGTACTATTTCCATAACTTGAAACTGTCATAAAATCCATTGTTGCTTCTACTTCAATTTCTCTAACTAAATCAGCAAGAAATACTACTGATCCTCTAAGTAATCCAACAAATAATACTTCTTCACCTTCAAAATCTTTATTGATTTCATTTGCAAGTTCCTTAACTCTTATCGCAATATCTTCTCTTGATATTAATGTGTCTACTCTATATTTGAACATTACAACCTCCTATTTCTATTATACATTCTTTTTTTGTACTTTACAATTTCTAATGTTTAAAGTGTCTTATTCCTGTGAATACCATTGCAATCCCATGTTCATCACATGCTTCTATTGATTCTGTATCTCTCATTGATCCACCGGGTTGAACAATTGCTCTAATTCCTTTTTTCGCTGCCTCATCTACACAATCTCTAAATGGGAAAAATGCATCTGATGCTAGAACTGTTCCATCTACTGCATGCTCTAACGCATGTATTGTAGCCCATATTCTATTTGTCTGTCCTGTTCCAATACCTTTTGCCATTCCATCTTTAACAACAACAATTGCATTAGATTTTACATGTTTTACAACTTTCATTCCTAATAGCATATCTTTCTTTTCTTGCTCTGTTGGTTCATTTTTTGTAACTGTTTTCATTTCATCCAATAATACTCTATTAGTATCTTGAACTAATATCCCACCATCAACTTTCACATAATCATACTTGTCTTGTGGATTCGGAACTGAACATTCTATTACTCTTAAGTTTTTCTTCTTATTTAATATTTCTAGCGCTTCATCTGTATATGAAGGTGCTATAACAATTTCTAAAAATATTTTAGATAAATTTTCTGCTGTTACTGCATCAATCTCTCTATTTATTGCAACAATTCCACCAAATATTGACATTGGGTCGCAATCATGCGCTTTTTGATACGCTTCATTAACACTATTAGCAACAGCAACACCGCACGGTGTAGAATGTTTAACTGCACAACATGCAACTTCATCAAATTCATTTGCAACTTTCCAAGCAATATCCATATCTCTTATATTATTGAATGATAACTCTTTCCCATTTAACTGAACAAAGTCTTTCATTGATCCATTTTCTGTTGTTGATACATAATATGCCGAATTTTGATGCGGATTTTCTCCGTATCTTAAGTCAAATTTCTTCTCATACGAAACATTCAAATATTTAGGGTATTCTGTTGTCTCACCAAATAAGAATGACGATATAGATGCATCATATGCTGCTGTAAGGTTGAATACTTTTGCTGCCAATTTCTTTCTTGTCTCAAATGAAACAATACCTGTAGCATTTATCTCATCTTCAACAACTTTATAGTCTAATGGCTCACAAATAACTACAACATCTTTAAATGATTTCGATGCTGATCTTAGCATTGTTGGACCACCTATATCAATAAACTCGACTTTCTCTTCAAATGACTTTTCTGTCTGAACTTCTTTAAAAAATGGGTATAGATTAACTATAACTATATCAATAGGCTCTATTCCAACACTTTTTATAGCATTCATATGCTCTTCATTATCCCTAATTGCTAGTATTCCACCGTGAATATTAGGATGTAGTGTCTTAACTCTGCCATCTAGCATTTCTTTAAAATTTGTTATTTCTGCTACCTCTGTTACATCTATTTTATTCTCTTTTAGATATTTATATGTACCACCTGTTGATATTATTTCAACACCTTTACCCTTTAAAAATTGCGCGAATTCTAATATATTTTCTTTATCAAAAACACTTATCAATGCTCTTTTCATGTTACCTCCTAATTTTAGTAGTTTATATTAATTACCAATATCATTTCTGAAATACTTACCATTGAATTGAATCTTTGCCATCTCTTCATACGCTTTTTTCTGTGCCTCTTCAAGTGTTTCTCCTA
>JAGOYM010000039.1:7363-10903 GCA_018059165.1 Leptotrichiaceae bacterium
TCAACTGCACTTACTGCTTCTTTCAGATTAAATGCAATAATAACACCTTTCCCTGCTGCAAGACCATCTGCTTTTATAACAATTGGATATTCTATAACTAAATTACTTAAGTAATCCATTGCATCTTCTGAATTATAGAAATTCTCATGTTTCGCTGTTTTAACTCCGTACTTCTTCATAAATTCTTTTGAGAATACTTTACTTCCTTCTAATTCCGCTGCTTTTTTATCAGGCCCAAATATTTTTAACCCATTCTTTTTAAATTCATCAACTATTCCTTGGACTAATAATTCCTCACTTCCAACAATTGTTAAGTCTATAGTATTATTTTTTGCAAATTCTATGTATTCAGAAATACTATTAAGCATTATATTTTCTGTTTTCTTTAACATCTTACTTGCTGCATTTCCTTTTGAACAATATATCTTCTCTACTCTCTCATTTTGCTCAAGTTTCCATGCAATTGCATGCTCTCGCCCTCCATTACCAATTATAAGAATTTTCATTTTATATCCCTCCTTTATCACTAATAACTGAATCACTAATTACTTTCTCAATAGCTTCTATTAACAACTGATGTTCTTCTTTTAACACTTTTTTCTGTAAGCTTTCTGGTGTTTCATTATTACTAACATCAACTTTTCTTTGCAATAGAATCTTTCCTGTATCAATATCAACATCTACAAAATGCACTGTACATCCACTTTTCTTTTCTTTATTTGCAATAACTGCTTCATGCACTTTCATTCCATACATCCCTTTCCCACCATATTTTGGTAGTAGTGATGGGTGAATATTTATGATTTTATTATTCCAGTCACTAATAAAATCTTTGTCAATAATTGATAAATACCCTGCTAATACTATCAAATCAACTTTATTTTCTAAAACTTTATTTATCTCATTTGATAATTTGTTTCCGTACTCTTTCTTATCTAAAAGTACCGACTTTATATTGTACTTTCTTCCTCGTTCCAAACTATAACAATCTCGATCTGCTATTATATACTCAATCTTACAATTCAATCGTTTATTTTCTATATTATCAATTATTTCTTGAAGATTTGTTCCACCGCCAGATACTAAAACTGCTATTTTAAACATATTTTACTGTCTCCTCCAGATGTTTTTCCAATATATCCTATTGTATACGCTTTTTCATTCATTTCTTGTAATTTTGATAATACAGCTTCTTCATCTTCTTTATTTACTACTACTACAAATCCAATTCCCATGTTAAATGTTCCCCACATTTCATCTTCCGGAACACCTTTTGACTTAATGTAGTTAAATATACTTGGTATTTCTATTTTAGATTTATCAATATTCGCAACTAATCCTTCCGGTATAATTCGTGGAATATTTTCTATTAACCCACCACCTGTAATATGTGCCATTCCATTGACTGTGAATGTTTCTAATAATTTTAAAATTGTTGGAACATATATTTTTGTAGGTGTTAGTAACTTATATCCTATTTTTTCACCTTCAAAATCTTCGTTAAAATCCGTTATTGCTTTTCTAACTAATGAAAATCCGTTACTATGAACGCCTGTTGATGCGATTCCTATAACAACGTTATTTTCTAGTATAGCGCTTCCATCTATTATATTATCTTTCTCAACTACACCAACTGCAAATCCTGCAATGTCGTAATCACCCATTTGATAAAATCCTGGCATTTCTGCTGTCTCTCCACCGACAAGTGACATATTTGCTTGTGTACATCCTTCTACAACACCATCTAACATCTTAGCAAAAACATCTGATTCTAACTTACCACATGCCAAATAATCTAAGAAAAATAAAGGCTTTGCACCTTGACATAAAATATCATTAACACACATTGCAACACAATCAATACCTACTGTATCGTATTTTCCCATTTCAAATGCTACTTTTAGTTTTGTTCCAACTCCATCTGTACCTGATACTAACACAGGATTGTTGTACTTCCCTAATTCATATAATGCTGCAAAACTTCCTAGATTATTCAATACATTTTTACTATGTGTCTTTGCCACTTTATCTTTTATTTTTTCTATTGATTTGTATCCTTCTTCTTTATCAACACCCGAATCTTTATACGTTATCATAGTTCCTCCTATATTCATATCAACACTCTATTTACTTATCCGCATTTTACTTATCAGCATTCGCAATTGGGTATTTTCCAGTAAAACATCCCATACAAAAGTCATTATCTTTAAGTATTTTCCTTAGATTAGCTAACGACAAATATTCTAATGTACTTGCTCCAATTTCATTTCTTATTTCATCTACAGACATTACACTTCCTATAAGTTCTTTCTTACTTGAAATATCAATCCCAAAATAACACTCACTTTTTACGATTGGTGATGCTAATCTAAAGTGTATTTCCTTTGCCCCTGCATCCATTAACATTTGTATCAGTTTTTTTGATGTTGTTCCTCTAACTAATGAATCATCAACAACTACTACACGCTTTCCTTCAACTACTTTTTTAATAGGATTAAGCTTTACTTTCACAGATATCTCTCTTAATTCTTGTGTTGGTGATATGAATGTTCTACCCATATATTTATTCTTTACTAATCCTACCCCATATGGGATTCCACTTTCCTCAGCATATCCAATTGCCGATGTAATTCCAGAATCAGGAACACCAATAACTACATCTGCTTCTACTGGTTGTTGTCTATAAAGACACTTTCCTGCTTCATATCTAACAGAATGTACATCTATCCCATCTATAACACTATCCGGTCTAGCAAAATATATATACTCAAATGAACATGGTGCTTTTATGGCACTAGTATTAAATCTATATGATCCTACACCGTTTTCATCTATAATAACAAATTCCCCTGGCTCTATATCTCTTACAAATTCTGCACCTATTGTATCTAACGCGCATGTCTCTGATGATAATACAAATGTACCATCATCTTTCTTTCCTAGACAGAGTGGTCTAATTCCTTGTGCGTCACGAATACCAACTAATTTATTATTAATGATCATCACTAATGCAAATGACCCAGTTATTCTTGAAAGCATTCTTCTAATTGATTCTTCTATACCATATTTAGAGTTTTTTCCTAATAATTTCAATATAAGTTCTGTATCCGACGTGCTTTGAAATAGTGACCCCTCTTCGAGTAATTCTTCTTTAAGTTTTTGTATATTAACAAGGTTTCCGTTATGAGCTATTGATATTTTCCCCATCATTGATTCCCCACCAAGTGGTTGGCAGTTTTGTATGTTCGAGCTTCCTGTTGTCGAGTATCTAACATGACCTATTACAATATTGTTAGTGTAACTACGTAAGTCTTCAACTGAAAATACTTCCGATACTAATCCCATGCCTTTTATTGTTTTATGACGAACTCTATTCTCACCAAATGAATCACACAATGTCATTCCTGCACTTTCCTGTCCTCTATGTTGAAGTGCATATAGCCCATAATATGTAAGTGGCGCTAAATCCGATCTTAAAACTGGTGAATACATTGCAAATACTCCACATTCCTCTTCCATTTTTTCATTATTATATACATT
>JAGOYM010000009.1:0-12169 GCA_018059165.1 Leptotrichiaceae bacterium
GTTCTTCCCATACTTCTTACATCTTCTTCTTTAAATCTTATTGCAAACCCATTCTTAGTCGCTATAAACACCTCGTCATGACCTTTTCCTGTAGTTAACCCTACAAACTTAAGCTCATCTTCTTCTTTTAACGTAATAGCTCTTATTCCTGTTTTATTTATATTTGCAAATAAACTTAATTCAGTCTTCTTAACTACCCCGTCTCTTGTTATAAAGACTATGTTTCTGTTTTCACCAAATTCTCTAACTCTTATTACAGTACTTACTGTCTCATCATCAGATAATTTAATCAAGTTTCCAATTAATTTTCCTCTTGCTTGTTTTCCTGATTCAGGTACTTCGTATACTTTCATACTAAATACTTTACCTTTTGTTGTAAAGATTAATAGCGAATCAAGATTTTTTGCTATATACATATCTTTTACTATGTCATCTTCAATAGTGTTTGTAGCATTTACTCCTACTCCACCTCTTTTTTGAGCACGGTAGTTATCGATAGATGTTCTTTTTACATATCCTTTTTCAGTTAATGTAACAACAACTTCTTCATCTTTTATAAGATCTTCTATCCCTATCTCTACTCTTGCATCTGTTATCTCTGTTCTTCTTTTATCTCCGAACTCTTCTTTTATCTTAATTACTTCTTCTTTTATTATTCTATACTTTTTAGAATCATCCATCAATATTGATCTTAATTCTTCAATTAATAACATCAATTCATTATATTCGTTATCAATCTTATCTCTCTCTAATCCTGTTAATCTTTGCAATCTCATATCAAGTATTGCTTTAGCTTGGATTTCTGTAAATGCAAATTTATTCATTAATGATTCTCTTGCTTCATTTGCATCTTTTGATCCTCTAATTATTCTTATTACTTCATCAATATTATCTAACGCAATTTTGAATCCTTCTAATATATGTGCTCTTCTTTCTGCTTTATCTAATTCAAATTGTGTTCTTCTTGTTACAACTTCAAATCTATGCTCTAGATATTTTTGTAATATTTCTTTTAGATTAAGAACTTTTGGTGCATTATTAACAAGTGCTAACATTATTATTCCAAATGTATTTTGTAAATCTGTATGTTTATATAGGCTATTTAATATTAACTCGTTCTCTTCACCTTTTTTTAGTTCAACAACTATTCTTATTCCATCTCTATCTGATTCATCTCTTAAATCCGATATTCCAGTTAGTTTTTTTGCTCTTACTAAATCTGCAATTCTCTCTATTAATCTAGCTTTGTTTACTTGGTATGGAATTTCTGTTATTATTATCGATTCTCTTCCTGTTTTTGATACTTCAATTTTTGCTTTTCCTGCAACCCTTACTTTTCCTCTTCCAGTTTTATAAGCTTCGTAAATTCCTTGCTTACCATTTATTACTGCTCCTGTAGGAAAATCAGGCCCTTTTATATGCTCTATTAAACCTTCTATTGTTATCTCAGGATCTTCAATTAATGCAACTATACCATCACATACTTCTGTTAAATTGTGCGGAGGTATATTTGTTGCCATTCCTACTGCTATTCCTGTTGCTCCGTTTAATAATAGATTTGGTAATCTTGCTGGTAATACTGTTGGTTCATCAAGACTTTCATCAAAGTTTTTTCTGAAGTCTATTGTGTTTTTATCAATATCATCTAATAATTCATTTGTTATTTTTGCCATTCTTGCTTCTGTATACCTCATTGCGGCAGCACTATCTCCATCTATTGAACCGAAGTTTCCGTGTCCTGCTACTAGTTGGTATCTAGAGTTAAAGTCTTGGGCCATTCTTACCATTGCACCGTAAACCGCTAAATCTCCATGTGGATGATACTTACCTAGTACGTCTCCAACGATTCTTGCTGATTTTTTAAATGGCTTATCGTATGACATTCCCATTTCGTTCATTCCAAATAATATTCTTCTATGAACTGGCTTAAGTCCATCTCTTACATCAGGTAGTGCTCTACTTACTATAACACTCATTGAATAATCAAGATATGATGCTTTTATTTCATCTTCTATATATATTGGCTGTTCATTTGAAAGAGAAGTTGTTTGTATCTTATCTAATAATCCATCATCTTCTACTTCTAATGCTTCCACATCTTCACTTTTTTCTTTTTCTTCTTCATCTTTTTCCAATGCTTTGCTTAATAACTTCTCAAGATTGTCATCTTTTTTTTCGTCAGACATTTTTCACCTCTTCATTTTTTCTTTGTCTTTTTATTATCTTTCACGTGAAACGTTTTTATTCTTATACATCTAGATTTCTAACATAATTAGCATGTTCTTCTATAAATTGTCTTCTAGGTTCTACTTTATCACCCATTAATATATCAAACATTTTATCTGCATATGTTGCATCTTCTAATGTTACTTTCAATAATGTTCTAACTTCTGGATTCATTGTTGTTTCCCATAATTGTTCAGGATTCATCTCTCCTAATCCTTTATATCTTTGTATTGAAAATCTTTTACCTTCTGACTCTAATACTTTTATTACTTTTTGCATTTGATCATCAGAGTATGCATATTTTATTGATTTTCCTGATTGAACTTTATATAAAGGTGGTTGTGCTATATAAATATATCCTCCGTTTATAAGTTCCTTCAAATGTCTATAAAAGAACGTTAACATAAGTGTTCTTATGTGCGCTCCATCAACATCCGCATCTGTCATTATTATTATTTTGTGATAACGAAGTTTTTCTAAGTCCATCTCGTCACCAATACCGGCACCAAATGCTGTTATCATATTTCTGATTTCACTATTTTCGAGTGCTTTGTTTAATCCTGATTTCTCTACGTTTATTATTTTTCCTCTAAGTGGTAGTATTGCTTGGAATCTTCTGTCTCTTCCTTGTTTTGCTGACCCACCTGCTGAATCTCCTTCGACTATGTATATTTCTGATTCTGATGGATCTTTCGTTGAACAATCAGCTAATTTACCTGGAAGTGATCCTATTTCTAATGTATTCTTTCTTAATACTAACTCTCTTGCTTTTTTTGCTGCTTCTCTTGCTCTTTTTGACATTAACATTTTATCAATTATGTTTGTTGTTTCTTTTGGGTGATCTTCTAAGAACATTTTTAAACTGTTTCCTACAACATTTGATACAACTCCCGTAACTTCACTATTTCCTAGTTTTGTTTTTGTTTGTCCTTCAAATTGTGGCTCAGGTATTTTGATACTCATTATACAAACCAGACCTTCTCTTACATCTGATCCTTGGAATGTTCCATCTTTATCTTTAATCATGTTTGTTTGTTTAGAAATCTCATTAATTGTTCTTGTTAATGCTGTTCTAAATCCACTTACATGCGTTCCACCTTCATGTGTATTAATATTATTTACAAATGAGTAAACTACTTCTCTTTGAGAAATCGTATATGTCATTGCTATCTCAACTTCTATGAATTTTGCTGGAATCTTTTTCATTTGTGTTTTACCATCTTCTGTATCGACTTCAACTTCTGTTTCTGGTTCAATTTCATAGTTGTCACTCATATATATTACATCGTCTAATATTCTTTGCTCATCTTTTGCTATATCTAATAAAAAGTCTTTTATTCCACCTTCAAAGAAAAATTCTTCTTTTTTCGCTTTATCTTTTACTCTTTCATCTGATAGATATATTTTTAGCCCTTTATTTAAATATGCTAGCTCTTTTAATCTTGTTTCTAATATTTCATATTCATAAATAAGCGTTTCAAATATTTCATGATCTGCTTTAAATTTAATTACTGTTCCGTGTTCTCCAACTGGTGCTTCTCCAATTTGCTCTATATCTCCTGCTGATTTACCTCTACGGAATGTTTGTCTCCAAATTTTTCCATCTCTCGTAACAGTTGCCTCAAGCCATTCTGATAACGCATTAACAACTGATACTCCAACTCCGTGTAATCCACCTGATACTTTATAGTTACTTCCATCAAATTTTCCACCTGCATGTAACACTGTTAATACTACTTCTAATGTTGATTTCCCTGTTTTATGTTTCTCTACAGGTATTCCTCTTCCATTATCCGTTACTTCTATTATATTGTCTTCTAATACCTTTACTGTTATAGTATCACAAACCCCAGCTAATGCCTCATCCACACTATTATCTACTATTTCCCATACTAAGTGATGAAGTCCTCTCGCTGATGTTGAACCTATATACATTCCAGGTCTTTTTCTAACTGCTTCCAGTCCTTCGAGTACCGTGATACTCTCTGCACCATAATTTTCGGCCATTTTTTTCCTCCATGTTCTTTGTTTTACATTACATTTTATCATATTTTAAAATTTTTATCAAACAGCGCTATTTACCTAGCTTTTTTAGTATCTTCTCTTTCTCTTTTTCAACTTCTTTTGATTTAGGATTGATTTTATACCCTTTTTCTATTTCTTCAAGTGCTTGATTATAGTTTTTCATTTTAATGTATAATTTTGCTTTGTCTATATAAAGTCTTTCATCTTCTTCATAATATTTTTCTGCTTCTTGTAAATATTCTAATGCTTTTTCATATTTCTTCATTTTTTTTAACATTTTATGTGCTTCTTCGTAGTAAGAATAGTCATGCATATCTTTTATTATATGTTCATAAATCAAGAATGCTCCTTCATAGTCTTTCATTCCCTCTAATGCTTCAGCTTTATTAAGTTTTGCTTCCGCATATTGCTCATCTAATTCTAGTGCTTTGTCTATGTTTTGAATTGCTTCTTTGTATTTTTTTTGTTTAAGATACGATAACCCTACATTTCTATATAAGTATGCTTTATTATCTTTTTCGTTTTTTATTATTTCATTATAATATTTTATTGACTTGTCGTACTCTTTTTTCATAAAATATGCTATTGCAACTTCTAATTTAACTCGTTTTGTTGTTTCGGCATTTTCATTTTTCTTTATTATTATTTTGCATGCTTTTATCATCTCATCATATTCTTTTTTATCTCTTAATAAATATGCCTCTTCTTCCATTTTAGAAGTTATATTTTTATCTCTTTTATATTTTTTGTCTATTTCATTTTGTACATCATCATATTTTTTTGCTGATTTTAAGACTTTTGTTTTTATTAGATAAAATTTATCTTCATTTTCTTCTAATGGCTCTATTTCATCAAGCATCTTTAATGCTTCTTTATATTTTTTCTTCGTCTCTAATATAAAAACATAGCTGTATTTATAACTTCTGTTCTTAGGATAAGCTCTCATCAATTTCTTGCACGCCTCGCCAGCTCTATTAATATCGCCTGTTTGCATAGAAAATTTACCTTCTAGATTCAATGCTTCTTCGTACAATTCCTTTGAATTCTTATAATTTATAAGTAATATTTCAATTTCTTTGTATTTTCTTTCTTCTAATAAAATTTCATACAATCTCTCATAATAGTCAGAGTTTTCCTCAATTGCAATTAATATATTATAGTCCTCAACCGCACCTTTTTTGTCGCCTTTTTCATACTTTATCTCCGCCCTAAGGGCATAGAATTCATTGTTATCAGCATTCTCTTTTATTGCTTCGTCATATAATTTAATTATTTCATCTAATCTATTTTTTCTTAATAAGATTCCTGCTTTTCGTATATATGGTTCTTGTAGTTTAGGATTTGATGTAATTATTGAATTACAAATTTCTAATGCTTTTTCTATTTCACCTTTTTTTTCATATAATTTTGCTTTATCAAGGTATCCCAATACATTATCTGGATCTATTTTTATTGCTTCCTCTATTATTTCTTGTGCTTCTTCATATTTATTTTGTTGTATATATATTATTCCTACATTAAGTTTTGCAAAATAGTTGTCTGGTTCTTTTGCCAAAAATTTATCGTATGCTTTTAGAGATCTCTCGTACTGTTTTAGGGCTTGTAATATGCTCGCACGCTCAAATAATAACTCCATACTCTCTGAATCTAAATTTTCTGTTTTCTCTATATATTCTAATGCTTTTACTTTTTCATCACGTGTTAATGCTATTTTAGATAGTTTTATTAAAGCCTCTATATTATTTGGATTTATCTCTAAAGCCGTCTCTAAATATATTATTGCATCCTCTATTTTTAAGCTATATAGTGCTTTGTCTGCTTCCGCTAATACTTCTTCGATTTTCATTTTTCCCCCTAAAAAACAACACTGTCAATATGTCTTTGATATTCATTCATTCTCATATTCAAAGCTCTATTTGTGTATGACGTTATATATATGTATTTTTTTGTAAATATTAACGTTCTTTTCTCTTTTTCAGATAAATCAAGCTTTTTATATTTTTCAAATATTGCTTTGTTTTCTTTGTTTTTAAAAAAATCAGCATAATCTATTATCAAGTACACATCTTCAATTAGAATGAAATGTTTATTTTCTATATATAAATACATATTACCTCTTTAATTATTTTTTTTATATTTCATTTCTACTATTTTCTTTATTCTATATATTGTATCCTTTTTTGCAGCCTCTTGTACATCTTTATCTTCAGAGCCTATTTTATACATTATATATTTTCCCATATATTCATTGAATTCTTTTCTTTTTTCATCTTTATCATTGTATATGCTATCTTCATAATTCACTATTCGTCTATGATGTTTTATTATCTCTATCATATCATAAAAATAATCTTGTGATATAATATCTCTTGCTCTATTGTATAAACTAACATCCATATCGCTTTCTAATCTAAGCATTGGATTATTTTTTATTTCTTTTAGCATTGCTTCTAATTTTTCTTCTTCTTTTTTATTTATGCATTTAATACATATTTTTTCATCTGTCTGTGGCAAGAATAAGTCTCCGCAACTCATACAGTTTATAATTCCTTCTTCTTTTAATGCCTTTTCTTCCCTTTTCTTATCTATTGCTATTTTTTTTATTCTTTCTCCTATTTCAGAATATTTCTTATCTACTTTATCTAATATTCCTTCTATTTGTAATATTTCCTCTTCTGGTAACTTTATTTTTTCTATATCTACATTAATTGAAGAATATTTTCTCACATTTTCCTCATCGTTATTCTCTATAACTTCCACTTTTCTTACTATCTCTACTTTTTTCTTTCTATCCATTCTTACATCTAGATCTAGTACGACTCTGTCACCTAACTCCTTTTCAAAAATATTAAGTACTTCGTCCTTATACATTGAAAGTTGCTGTATTATAGTTGAATCATTGACATTTATATACAATTTCCCTTTACTAAAAAAAGCAGGAAAAGAATTTTCAGCTACTATATCTCCTACTAATTTTCCCCAGTTTTCTTTTATTAAATTAGAATAATATTGATCATTCTTATTTTTTCTTATATACTTTTTGTCTATTTCACTTATCTTTTTTACTTTATACATCTGTCACCACTTTACCTTTATCAATAAATATTCTTTTTCCCTTTATTTTCAAGTCTTCTGTTGATGTTATAAAACACTGTATATTTTTATTTTCAAAATACGATAATATTTTATTTTTTCTTATTTCATCAAAATAAGAAGCTATATCATCCATCAAAAATATCGGATATTCTTTTTTTTCTTTTACTAATATGTCTATTTCAGATACTTTTAAAGCAAATATTATTGATTTCTTTTCTCCCTGAGATGAATATGATTTAGCACTCTTTCCATTTAATTCAAATTCAAATTCATCTTTTTGTGGGCCAATGAGGCTATATCCGATATACAACTCTCTATCTTTTCTTTTTTCTGCAACTTCAATAAATTTATTTTTTATTTCTTCTTCTGTTAACTTTTCTATATTTCCTAAAAAACAATTATACTTTAACTTTAATTCCGATTTCTCGTCAAATAATTTTCTATAATTCAAATTTAGGAGTATAGATATTTTCTTTATAAATTCTCTTCTTTGAACTATTATTTTCGTCCCATCATCAATAAATTTGTCATTATATATTGTAAATAATTCATTTTTTGTATTTTTTTCTTTTATCATTTTATTTCTTATTTTTAGTATTTTTTCAAAATCTATGAGATTTCTTAAATACTCTCTTCTTGCTTGTGATATTTCATAATTAAAGAAATTTCGCCTTATCGAGGGATTTCCAATTATTATTTCTATGTCCTCTGGAATAAATGATATTACATTTAATATTCCAATATAATCAACATATTTGTTTTTTACTTTATCTATATAGAATTCTTTTTTATCTACATTAACATCAATTGCTATATTTTTCTTACTCTCACTTCTATCATAAAAAGTCCCAAATGTAATAACTCTATTTGTGTTATATCTAAATATTTCTTTTGTTTTTTTTGTTCTGAAACTTTTTCCCGTACCCAAAAAATATATAGACTCAATTAAAGATGTCTTACCTTGTCCATTTTTACCATATATTATGTTCATGTTTTTATCAAACTCTATTTTTCTATCTTCCAAACATCTAAAATTATTATAACTAATTTGAGTCAAGTACATATTTATCCTCTTTTTACAGTTATTTTTTCTCCATTGAATTCTACAATGTCTCCACTATATATTTTCTTACCTCTTCTAACTTCTACTTCTCCATTAACTTTAACTTCTCCGTTTATTATAAACATTTTTGCTTCAGTTCCTACTGCAACAAAATTTGCCCATTTCAAAAGTTGATCTAATTTTATAAATTCCGTTTTTATTTCTATAACTTCTATTTCTTCAGACATAATCTACCCCTTTTTTATTCTACTATCTTTTGTCTTAAACCTTCTATTTCTTTTTTAAATAAAAATTCTTCTTTTATTGCCTCTTCTATCTTTCTTATGCTGCTAATTACTGTACTGTGATCTTTTCCACCAAAATGACCACCAATTGTAGTTAAATTCATATCCAATTTTTCTTTTAATAAGAACATTGCTACTTGTCTTGCTTGTACTATTTCTTTTTGTTTTTTCTTTGCCTTCATATCTTCTATACTTATACTGTAATGATTTGAAACGACACTTATTATTTTTTCAGCAGTTATTTTTGATTGTTGTTTTTTTATTTTATTAATTAATTCTTCTTGCGCTAACTCTAGTGTATAAGGTAATCTAAGTAAATTAGCTCTTGCCATTATTCCATTTATAACTCCTTCTAATTCTCTCACATTAGAGTTTATTGAGGTTGCTATATATTCTAGAACTTCATTTGGTATTAATGCTCTTCTTTCATTTGCAATGTTTTGCAGAATTGCAACTCTTGTTTCATAATCTGGTTGTTGAACTTCAACTGATAATCCTGAAATAAATCTTGATTCTAATCTTGAAGATAAGTTTTTTATTTCTTTCGGTAATCTATCTGATGACATTATTATTTGTTTTCCTTGTTCTTGTAATGCGTTAAATGTATGGAAAAATTCCTCTTCAACACTTCCTGTACCTTGACCAAAAACTCTTTCAAAAAATTGTATATCATCTATTAATAATACATCTAGTGTTCTAAATTTATCTCTAAAATTCTGTACATTTTGTATTTGATTATTTGAAAAATGCCCTGCTCTTAAAGAACTAATATATTCATTTGAAAAGTTTTCTGAAGATGAATATAAAACTCTTTTATTTGGATTTTCTAATAATATAGCGTTTCCTACAGCTTGCATTAAATGTGTTTTTCCTAATCCAGAACCTCCATAAATTAATAATGGATTGTATACAACTCCACTATTTTCAGCTACTGCAAGACATGCTGCTTTTGCTAGTTCATTATTCTTACCAACAACATAGTTATCAAATCTACTTTTAGGATTAAGATTATTAATATGTCTTTGCTCAGAAACTATTGTATAATAATTATCAAACTTTACATCTTCTTTTTTTATATTAAACCCAAAATTAGTTATCATATCATTAGATAATATTTTTAGTAATTCTTCTATCTTTTCTTTATACTTAGATTCAATGTTTGTTTTCAATAAATTTGATTCTATATTTAGTAAAAGTGTTTTTCCTTCAATTTTATTAGCTTCTATATTGAAAAAAAATGTATTAAAGTCTGTATCACTTATCTGCATCTTTAATATTTTAGCTATGTTTTTCCATAAATCTTGTGCATCAATCATATTGTAAACTCCTTTTACCCTCATTTTAGATATTGAATATAACACAAAAAAATCAAATAATCAAGGAAGCCAAGTAACAAACTTTCCCACATAGTTTTCCACAATTCACCCATAATTTATACCTCTTTACACGAGTTATCCACAAAAAAGGAAAGTTATCCACACTATTACAACTTCAACATTTACATTCAAAAAAAAAAAAATGTGGATAAAAAAATAAAATCTTATTTTCGTGTGTATAACTTTTTTATACATATCATTTTAAAGTTTTCCACAAACTTTCCCACAGATAAAATCTTCTCCAGACCATATCATATACGCAATCTAACAAAACAACGAGATTAATACGAATAATAAGAAAGAATGTATATATAATATTTTAATAATATAACTTGTTTAATTGTTGATTACATAAAATCCTTGACTTTTATCTCATAATTTTATATTATATCTTGTAACTTAGTCAAAAAATTATTTTTATAAATAATAAAATCTAAAATAAGAAAGGAAATGACGATGACTAAAAGAACTTACCAACCAAATAAAAGAAAAAGAAAGAAAGACCATGGTTTTAGATCAAGAATGAAAACTAAAAATGGTAGAGATGTACTAAAAAGAAGAAGAGCTAAAGGTAGAGCAAAAATATCAGCATAACCCGGTGAATCAAGATAAACGCCGGGTTTTTAAAACCCTTTAATTACAGAAATAGGTATTTATGGAAAAAATAAAAAAATCTAGTGAATTCAGTTCTATATATAATAACTCTCAGAAAATACATACTAAATATTTCATAATATTTATAAACAACAATAATCCAAAAAGATTTGGATTTGTTGCAAGTAAAAAAACTGGAAATGCTGTATATAGAAATAGAATTAAGAGATTAACAAGAGAAGTCGTTAGACTTAATGAAGACAAATTTAAAGACAAATCATATGTATTTGTAGCTAAATCTGTTTTGAAAGAAAAACTTAAAGAAATAAAATATAAAAATTTTGAATATGATATATTGAAGGTGTTGAAAAGATGAAACATCTATTATTGCTTATAATAAAAATTTATCAAAAGTTATTTTCTGGAGTAAGTGGAAGACGTTGTAGATTTTATCCTACGTGTTCACAGTATGCTAAAGAAGCTATTACTATGCATGGAGCTATAAAAGGAACACACTTAGCTATAAAAAGAATACTAAAATGTCATCCTTTTAATCCAGGAGGATATGATCCTGTAAAATAAAAAAATGGAGGAATTTAAATGGCTCAAGGACAAAGTGGTTTCATGAGAATAAAGCCTTTAGAATTAGGGCTTGCAACTTTATTAACAAATATAGCCAAAGTTGTAGGAAATTATGGAATTGCTATAATAATATTAACAATATTAGTTAGATTGATTTTATTACCACTTACATTAAAACAAGAAAAATCAATGAAGAAAATGAGAGATATCCAACCAGAATTAGATAAATTAAAAGAAAAATATAAAGATAAACCACAAGAATTTCAAAAAGCAACAGCAGAAATTTATAAAGAACATAATGTTAATCCATTAGCAGGCTGTTTACCATTATTAATACAAATGCCTATATTTATAGCATTATATTATGTTTTCAGTGGAAATTCTATACCTAATGAAGCTTCGTTTTTATGGTTTAACTTAAAACAACCAGATAAATTATTTATGTTCGGAACATTTGCAATTAATTTACTACCAATATTAAATACTGTAGTTACATTTGTTCAACAAAAAATGATTTCAAATGCATCAAAAGGACAAGAAACAAACACTACAATGCAATCAATGATGTACACAATGCCAGTACTTATGTTAGTATTATTTTATAATATGCCATCAGGTGTAACGTTATATTACTTAATTTCAGGAATATTATCAGTAGCTCAGCAATATTTCATAATGAAGGGAAGAAATTAATATATGGATAAAACAATTATAGAAGGTATCAATAAACAAGAAGTAGAAGAAAAAATAAAAAAAATATTTCATTTAGAAAAAGATGAAGCAGTAAGAATTACAGTTGTAAAAGAACCTAAAAAAATATTATTTTTAAATATAAAAGGAAAATATGAAGTAGAAATAGTTTCAAAAGCAGAACTTGAAGCAGAAAAAATAGAAGCAAAGAAACAAGAAGTTAAAAAGCAAGA
>JAGOYM010000009.1:12269-30482 GCA_018059165.1 Leptotrichiaceae bacterium
TAAAAAAACAAGAAATAAAACCAATAGTTAAAAGAGAACCACAAATAGTAGCTAATAATGATACTAATGTAGATAAAATAAGAAGTTTCATGAAAGAATTTATTGTAAACTCTAAATTAGATATAAAAATAAAAAATATAAAAAAAGATGAAAACAGATACATAGTTAATTTAGAAGGAAGAGATGTAAGATATTTAATTGGTGAAAAAGGATCAACATTAAATAGCTTCGAGTATTTATTATCTATGGCTAAGACACTAAGAGATGTGAAAGTAGTGTTAGACTCTAATAATTATAAAGACAAAAGAGAAGAATCATTAAGAGAATTAGCTAAAAGAAAAGGAGAAAAAGTTTTAGAAACAGGGAAATCAATAAAACTTAATCCAATGTCAGCAAGAGAACGTAAAATAATACATGAAGAAATATCATTTATGAATGAATTAGAAACTGAAAGCGTTGGCGAAGAGCCAAAAAGATGTTTAGTAATAAAAAAGAAGAGGTAGCTTATGTTATTTGATACAATAGCAGCAATATCAACACCGAGAGGTGAAGGTGGAATTGGAATAATAAGAATTTCAGGTGATAAATCATTTGAAATATTAAATAAAATATTTAAAACAAAAAACCCAAACAAAGATTTGGGTTTTTATAAATTTAATTATGGATTTATACATGATAATGAAAAAGTAATAGATGAAACAATGGCTGTAAGAATGAAAGCACCAAAAACATATACATGTGAAGATGTAGTAGAAATAAACTGTCATGGTGGATATTTAGTAACAGAAAAAGTACTAGAATTAGTACTAAAAAATGGAGCAAGACATGCTGAAAAAGGTGAGTTTACAAAAAGAGCGTTCATGAATGGAAGAATAGATTTATCTCAAGCAGAAGCAGTAATGGATTTAATTCAAGGAAAGACAGAAACAAGCATATCTTTATCTCTTGACCAATTAAGAGGTGACTTAAGAGACAAAATAAAGGATTTCAAAAAGGCGCTTTTAGATGTTACAGCACACGTAAATGTTGTATTAGATTATCCTGAAGAAGGAATAGATGACCCATTACCTAAAAATTTAAGAGAAAATCTAGAAAAAGTATATGAAGAAGCAAATGATTTAATAAGATCTTATGAAAAAGGTAAAAAGATAAAAGAAGGTGTAAAAACAGTTATTATAGGAAAGCCAAATGTAGGTAAATCAACATTGCTTAACTCTTTGTTGAGAGAGGAAAGAGCAATTGTAACACACATCCCAGGAACTACAAGAGACGTAATAGAGGAAGTAATCAATATTAAAGGAATACCTTTAGTATTAATAGATACAGCAGGAATAAGAGAAACAGAAGATATTGTTGAAAATATAGGTGTTCTAAAATCAAAAGAGTTCATAGAGAAGGCTGATTTAATATTATTGGTTCTAGATGCATCAAGAAGTTTTGAAAAAGAAGACATTGATATAATAAAAACAATAAAAGAAAAAAATAAGAAAAGCATAGTTTTACTGAACAAAATAGATTTAGATAGAAGAATAGATGAAGAAGAAATAAAAAAATTAGAATTAAATAATATAATTGAAATATCAGCAAAAGACTCTTTAGGTATAGACGAAATGGAAAATAAAATTTATGATTTTATATTTGAAGAAAGCATAAGTGATTCATCAGAAAAGTTAGTAATAACAAACGTCAGACATAAAACAGCACTTGAAAAAACAAAAGATGCTATAAATAATATATTTACAACAATAGATACGGAAATGCCTATGGATCTTATATCGGTTGATTTGAGAGAAGCATTAGATGCTTTATCAGAAATAACAGGAGAAATAAGCTCTGAAGATGTTTTGGATCATGTATTTGGAAATTTTTGTGTTGGGAAATAGGAGATTTTTTATTCTCCTATTTTTTTTGCGAAAAAGTAAATAAGTGTGGTACAATATAATAAAAATAATATTAGAAATAAGGGGAAAAATATGAGAAAGATAGTTATTGCAAATAATAAAGGTGGCGTAGCAAAGACAACTACAGCTTATAATTTAGCATCTTATTATGCAAAAAAGGGAAGAAGAGTTTTAGTGATTGATTGTGATCCACAAGGAAATTTAACGGATGCGCTTGGAATAGATCCTAATAATTTAGAATCAACAATATTTGATGTGTTGATGAATAAAAAAATAAGAGAATACATGATAAAACTGCCACAAGCAAATAATTTTTATTTGATACCAAGCAATCTAAATAGTGAGACAGTAAATATAAATTTAGCAACATATCATGGGAGAGAATCTATATTAAAAGAGGTTTTAAGAGAAGTAGAAGATGATTTTGATCTTTGTATAATTGATACATCGCCATCTCTATCAATACTGACATTTAATGCCATAGTAGCTGCAGACAGTGTTTATTTAACACTAAGAGCAGGGTATTTTGAGCTAAGGGGAGCAGGACTTCTTACATCTACAATAAATGAAGTTAAGAATGATTTGAATAGTGACCTTGAAATAAGAGGGTTAATATTAACACAGTATGATATAAGAACAAGTTTATCAATAGATTCAAGAGAACAATTAGAAAAATATTTTGAAAGTAAAATAATGAAAACAGTTATAAGACAGAATGTAGATTTAGCAAAAGCGCCAGCATTAACACAAGATATATTTGAATTTGCACCGGAATCTAATGGAGCAAAAGATTATGAAGCACTAGCACAAGAAATCTTGAAAAGAGAGGGATTATAAGATGGCTAAAAAGAATATATTTGAGGCAAGAAATCCATTCTCAAACTTAAATAATGAAAATACAAAGAATTTTGTAAAACAATTTGAAGAAGAAGAACAAATAAAGCATGAAATAATGAAAATAAAAGGATCAAAAATATCTAGTATAACAAAAGAAATAATAAGTAAAATAGACTTTGAAGATAGAGAATTCATAAATAGAGAGATTTCATTTAAGAAAAATTTAGAAAAAGAAAATATACATAATTTAGCAGATTCAATAAATGATATTGGTCTAATAAATCCAGTATATGTTATAGAAAATAAAAATAAAAAGTACAAAATATTATCAGGATTTAGAAGATTATCAGCTATTTTCTATGGTTATGAAAAAATAGAAGAGTTCAATGTTGCGGGAACAAATAATATAATAATAATACCAGAAAATACACCATATGATATTTTAGATAAAATATCGCTTCATGAAAATACATTGAGAGAAAATTTAACAGTTTTGGAATTATCAATGAAAATATGGAGTGAAAGTAGAAAACAAAAGAAAAAAACAGAAAGAATAGCTAAAGAATATGGATTATCAGAGCGAACAATAGCAAGATATTTAAGAGTAGAAAAATATCCAAAAGAATTATTATCAAAACTGGAAAATATAGGTAATATAAGAAAATCAGATACAATATATAATTACTTAAAAGAAATAAATTTTGAAAATATAGATAAAGAAATAAAGAAAATGGTCAAATTAGAAGTTTCAGAAATAGAAAAAGAAATAAAGAAAAGAAAAAGTAATGATATTTCAGATGATAAAATGATAATAAAAAGAGGTAAGAAGACAGTTTTTGAAATATCAGAACAATTATCAGATGCACAAATATCAAAAATTAGAAAATTGATATTAGAAAATATGAAAAAATAGAAAAGGGATGAAATATAAATGAACAAAAAATATGATGTTATAGTAGTAGGTGCAGGACATGCGGGTGTAGAAGCAGCGCTAGCATCATCAAGATTAGGATTAAAGACTGCGTTATTCACAATTTATTTGGATAGTATAGCAATGATGTCTTGTAATCCATCAATTGGAGGACCAGGAAAGAGCCATTTAGTTTCTGAACTGGGAATGTTAGGTGGAGAAATGGCTGTTCATATAGATAATTATAATTTACAGCTTAAAAATCTCAATCATACTAAAGGATTAGCAGCAAAGATAACAAGAGCACAAGCTGATAAATATTGGTATAGAATAAAGATGAGAGAAAAAGTAGAGTTTCAAGAAAATCTTGATGTTGTACAAGGAATTGTAGACGACATTATTGTTAATAATGGAAAAGTAGAAGGAATAATAGATAATGCAGGAATACAATATGATACAAAAGCAGTTGTATTGTGTACAGGAACATTTTTAAAAGGTAGATTTATAATGGGGTATACTAAATATCCGGCTGGAAGACAAGGAGAACCATCAAGTGAGAAGTTATCAGACAGATTGAAAGAACTTGGATTCGAAATTGATAGATACCAAACAGCAACACCACCAAGAATAGACAAAAGAAGTATAGATTTTTCGAATGTAGAAGAGCTTTATGGTGAAGAAAATCCGAGATATTTTTCATATTATACAGACAAAGAATACAATAATAGAATGCCAACATGGTTAACATTTACAACTCCTGAAACAATAGAAGTAGGGAAAAAAATGTTGGAATATTCACCAATTGTAACTGGTGTTGTTAGTACTAAAGGACCTAGACATTGTCCATCACTTGATAGAAAAGTACTTAATTTTCCTGAGAAGACAGATCATCAAATATTTTTAGAGCAAGAATCAGTAGAATCAAACGAGATATATGTTAATGGATTTACTACAGCAATGCCACCATTCGCACAAGATGCAATGTTAAAGACAATAAAAGGACTAGAGAATGCTAAGATTGTAAGATACGGCTATGCTATAGAATATGACTTTATACCAGCATATCAATTGCAGCTAACATTAGAAACAAAATTAGTAGAAGGACTTTACATGGCGGGAACAATAAATGGGACAAGTGGATATGAAGAAGCGGCTTGCCAAGGGTTTATTGCGGGTGTAAATGCAGCAAAGAAAATAAAAAATGAAAAAGCTCTAATAGTTGATAGAAGCGAAGGATATATTGGTGTTATGATAGATGACATAATAAATAAAAGTACTCCAGAGCCATATAGAGTGTTACCGTCAAGAGCGGAATATAGACTCACATTGAGACAGGATAATGTATTTTTAAGATTATTAGATAAATCAAAAGAAATTGGTATATTAGACAAGAATAAAATAGAAGAGCTTGAAAGTGCAAAAGAAGTAATAGAAAATGAAATTGAAAGATTGAAGGAAATAATAATAAATCCAACATTAGAAATAAAAGAGAAATTAGAGAAGTTGGGTCATGATTCTGTTAATAATCCAACAAATGCATTTGAATTTCTGGCAAGAAAAGAAATGACATATGAACTATTGTCGGAATTTATAGAAATAAAAGAATTACCAGAAATTGTAAAAGAGCAAGTAGAAATAAATTCTAAATATAAAATTTTCATAAATAGAGAAAAACTACAAATAGAGAAATTTAAAAAATTAGAAGAATTAGAAATACCAGAAAATATTGAATATGAAAAAATACAAGGGATTAGTAATATTGCAGTATCGAGTTTATCATATGCAAAACCAAAAACAGTAGGTCAAGCTATAAGAATAAGTGGAGTAACGCACAATGACATAGGAATTTTAATATCAATAATAAAAACTGCTCAAAAGTAACAAGAGCAGTTTTTTATTGGATCATTTATTTTGATTTTAAGAAGATCTTTTTAGGCAAGACATACATAAGTGTCATTACAACGAAGAAACTCAAAACAAGTATAATTCTGTAAACGTAGAAAGGTTTTATGAATTCAAAGAACGTTGCGATATAAGTTTCTAAAAACATGAAGTTCGTTCCAAACAATTTATTATAGAAAAATGAAATTATAAAAAGTATTGAAGTAACTAAAATAGAAACTCGGTAACCTGTGAATGTTATTTGCTCTTTCATATATATAAAACCAAAAAGAACAGTAGCAATTTCAAAAAAGTGATTGATCATGAATAAATAAACGTAAAAATGCGTATAATATTTTCCAACACCAGGTAAAATAATAGCAGCTAATGCACCAAAACTAAAAAAGTATAAAATATTAAAAAATATAGATTTCTTAGTTATTAAATATAAACCAGCAATAATAAGCGCAAAGTTGCAAAAATGTAATGGAATAGAATCTGCAATAGAGAAGTTTTCAAAGAGAACTCTATATATTGATTCAAATAATTTGATTGAGAGACCTAAAATTCCTAAAAATGTAGCATATTTCATAATATTAATTTTATTTTTTAAAAGCGGTATTATTGGAATAACAAGAACAATAATTGTAAGAAAAACACATAGAATAAAACTATTTACATGTATTTTATTGAAATAGCTAAAACTGTAAGTTGATGACATAAGTAATCCTTTCTAATTTAACATAATATATGGATATATTATAGCATTATCTGAATCAAAAAATCAAAAAATGTTGTAAAAGAGATGTAAAACATTAAATCATATACAAAACATATATTTAAAATAAAAACAATATATTTTATTAATGGTATAAAGTATGCTATTATGTATTTATGAAAATATAAAATAAAATTAGGAGGAAAAGTATGAAAAAAGGAATATTATTATTAATAACGGCAATTATTATGGTGACATTAGTATCTTGCTCAAAAGGAAAAAAAGTAACAGTAGCGGTTTCTGTAACGCCGCATTCGGAAGTATTAGAGTTTATTAAGCCAAAAATGAAAGAAAAAGGGTATGATTTAGAAATAATGATAGTAAAAGATGTTGTAACAGCAAATATGGCATTAAAAGAAGATTCGATTGATGCAAACTACATCCAACACAGAGGAACATTAGAAAGATTTAATAAAGAACAAAATGCAAACTTTGTAGAAGTTACAGGTGTTCATTTAGAGCCATTTGGAATGTACTCTAAGAAAGTAAAAAATGCAGCAGATTTACCACAAAATGCAGAAATTATATTACCGAACTCACCAGCAAATCAAGGAAGAGCATTTAAATTATTATCAGATGCGGGAGTACTTAAATTTAAAGATGGTGTAAAAGTAGAGACAACAACATTACAAGAATTTGATAAAGTAATTGCAGCAAATCCAAAAAATCTTAAATTTAAAGCAGTACAACCATCTTTATTACCACAGTTATACACACAAGGTGAGGGAGATGCAATATTTATAAATGCAAACTTTGCAATACAAGCAAAATTAAATCCTTTAAAAGATGCTGTATTAGTTGAAGATGTAAAAAATTCTAGTAGATATGTAAATATATTAGTTACAAAAAAAGGAAAAGAAAGTGATGAAGGAATAAAAATATTGGCAGAGTTGCTACGATCACCAGAAACTAAAAAATTTATTGAAGATAAATATAAAGGTCAAGTAATACCAGCAAATTAAAGGATAGGAGGAAGTTAAAATGATAAAATTAATAGATATAAATAAAGAATATGTACAAAAAGGAAGTAAAGTTCTAGCCGTAAAAAATGCAAATTTAGAAGTTCAAAAAGGTGAAATCTATGGAATAATTGGTTATAGTGGAGCTGGAAAAAGTACGATGGTAAGACTATTCAATCTTCTTGAAAAGCCAACAACAGGGGAAATATTATTTAATGATAAATCACTAACAAAATTATCAGATAAAGACCTACGGGCAGAACAACAACAAATCGGAATGATATTTCAACATTTTAATCTATTATGGTCTAGAACGGTTTTAGAAAATATAAAGCTTCCTATGGAGTTAGCTGGAAAAAGTAAAGAAGAAATGGATAAAAAAGCCAATGAATTGATAAAATTAGTAGGTTTAGACGGAAAAGAAAACTTTTATCCTAGTGAACTTAGTGGTGGGCAAAAACAAAGAGTAGGGATAGCAAGAGCGTTAGCGAATGATCCTAAAATGATTCTTGCAGATGAAGCAACAAGTGCGTTAGATCCACAGACAACAGATCAAATACTTGATTTGTTAGTTGAGATAAATCAAAAACTAGAATTAACAATAGTGCTAATAACACATGAAATGCATGTAATAAAAAGAATATGCCATAAAGTTGCAGTAATGGAAGCAGGAGAAATAGTGGAAAAAGGAACTGTTATGGATGTGTTCCACGATCCACAAGCACAAATAACAAAAAGATTTTTAAATCAAATTGATGATGATGATCAATCTGAGATAGTTATAAATAACTTTAAAGAAAAATATCCAAATAGTACTACATATTCACTACGGTTTATTGCTGAAGATATAGAAGCTCCAATAGTTAGTACTATGGCAAGAAAATTTCCTGAATCAAGATTACATGTTTTACATGTATCAACAGTTCCAACTCAAGATGGAACATATGCAAAAATGACATTACAAGTAATTGGTAGCGAAGATCTTCAAAAAGCAGTAAGAGAACATCTAGATTCAACATATAACGTAACTATGGAGGTGATATAGTATGGATTTTTTATCTCAAATACCAAAAGAACAATTATTAAAAGGAATATTTGACACATTATATATGATGGTTGTTTCAGGAATATTTGTTTTTGTAATAGGATTAAGTTTAGGAGTTGTTTTATACTTAACAGAAGAAGGTGGATTGAAGGAGAATAAGTCACTTAATAGAGCAATATCAGGAACAATAAATGTATTAAGATCAATCCCTTATGTAATATTAATTGTGATAATGGTTCCGCTAACAAAATTAATTACCGGGAAGATATTAGGAGCAAATGCAGCAATACCAACATTAGTATTTGCAATGTCACCGTTCTTTGCAAGAGTAATACATATGGCATTAAGAGAAGTAAGTTCAGGAGTAATTGAGGCAGCAAGATCAATGGGTGCAAGTACTTGGCAAATAATAACAAAGTTTTTGTTTCCAGAAGCAAAACCAGCTATTATATCAGGAATAACGATTACATCAGTTACACTTCTAGCAAATACAGCAGTTGCAGGAATTGCAATAGCAGCGGGTGGATTAGGAGGAATAGCACAACAAGCATATGAGTCATTCGACAGTGTTACAATGTGGAGTGCAACGATATTACTAACGTTAATTGTATTCGCTATTCAAATACCGGGAGATTATATATCAAGAAAAATAGATAAAAGATAAAAAAAGGAAAAACTAAGAGAAACATAAGCAGTAGTAAAGGAAAAATAGATAATTTATCTATTTTTTTTTTCGAAAATTTGTTATAACTATAGGTACAAGAGAAATAAAAAATAAAAAGGAAGTGAAATAAATGAAAAAATTACAAAAGATAATATTTTTTTTAGGAGCAATATCATTAGTTGTGTTTGGAAATAAAGATGCAATATCAACAATAGCATCTAAAGAAGAGGCAGCAGCTCCTCAAGTAGAAGTTATAACGTCAACACCAGATACTGTAGAGACTCCAGTAACTCCGGAAGCACAAGCTCCAACAACACCCGCAGCACCAACATCAACATCAGTAGATCCAGCGGTTCCTGCTACAACAAAGAAAAAAGTAGCTACACCGGTGAAACCAGCAACACCTACAAAACCGGTAACACCTGCAAAACAAGCAGCGCCAGCAGCGGTTGAAAAACCAAAAGAAGAAGTTAAGCCAACAACAGTTGAACCTGCAAAGAAAGAAAAAGCGACATCGAGTAAATAATATGGTAGAAAATTATAAAGTTCAGACAAGATGGTTATTTCGTTCAAATATTAAGTTAAAGATCCCAGAACGATATGATAATGAAGTATTAGAAGAGGTGAATACAAGATATAATTCGTATTCACCTGATTCTTTCATAACGAAAATAAATAATAATAGTGGAAGTTTTGTTAGAGTAGATGACACAACAATTGAAATATTAGAAACAATAAAATATTATTCTTCAAAATTAGATGGAGAGTATGACGTAACAATAATGCCATTAATAAAATTATGGGGATTCTATAAAGATAAACAGAATGTTATACCATCAGAAGATGAAATAGAAGTTGTAAAGAAATTAGTTAACTACAAGAATATAGAGATTAACAAAGAAGCAAAAGAAGTGAAAATAGCAAAGGATCAAGAAATAATAACTGGATCTTTTGTAAAATCTTTTGCTGTTGAAAAACTTGTAGATAAAATGAAAGAAATGGGAATTCCGAGAGCAATAATAAATGCAGGAGGAAGTACATTAAGAGCCGTAAATGATGATATACAAAGTACATGGGGAGTTATTGTTGAAAATCCAAATGATAGTGAAAATGACTTATTTGATATAGAAATATGTAACGAGACATTTTCAACATCAGCTCAAACAAATACCTATGTTGAGATAAATGGTAAAAAATATGGACATATAATAAGCCCAAAAACAGGATTTCCAAGTGAAAACAAACAAATAGGAATAATAACAGAAAGTGGATTCATTGGAGATATAATATCAACAGGGCTGTATAATCAAACGCCTGAAAGATTTTTGCAAATAATAGAAGAATTATCAAAAGAAATAAAGATAGAAGGATTCTTAATGGATAAGGAAGACAAGATATACTATTCTAGAGGTTTTGAAAATTATATAGAAAAATAGAAAGAATATTAAGAGGGAGGTAGAGATGAAAGATGTAATAAGTGAAAAAATGAAGATAAAGTCGATGAAAGAAACAACGAAAGATCTAAAAATAGAAGCAATAGAAGATCCAGAGATGTTTTATATTCCATTGCAACAACATATAGGTCAAGTTTCACGTGAAAACATAAAAATAAGAGATGAAGTAAAAAGATTTCAAAAAATAGGTGAGCTACAAGGTCCTGTATCATCAAAACTGCATTCACCAATATCAGGAACAGTTAGAGATATAATAGAGAATAAACTTCCTAATGGAAGAATATCTCGAACGATAGTAATACAAAATGACTATAAATATGAAGAAGTGGAATTAGTAAAAAGACAATTATCTGATATAGATAGCACTAGTACAGAAGAATTACTTAAGATAATCGAAGAAGCAGGAATCGTAGGAGAAGGTGGAGCTCAGTTTCCAACACACATAAAATATAATGTAAAAGGTAAAAAAATTAAAACATTGATATTAAATGGTACGGAGTGTGAGCCTTACTTAACAACAGATTATGCATTGATGAGTGAAAGAACAGAAGAGTTCTTCAATGGAATAAAAATAGTAAGTAAGATATTAAACCCTGAGGAAATTTATTTAGTAATAGAAAAAGAGAGTCAAGAATTAAAAGAGAAATTGGAAAAATTTGGAAAAGAAATTAAAGGATTTAAGATAAAAATAGTACCTACAGAATATCCGCAAGGAAGTGAACTACAATTAATAAAATCTGTAACAGGAAAAGAAATAGCAAAAAGTACACTACCAGTTGAGATAGGTGTAATAGTAAGTAATGTAGGAACAGTTAAAGCAATACATGATGCATTTGTTGAAGGGAAACCTTTAGTTGAAAGAATTATTACTATTTCTGGAGAAAAGACAGGGGTAAAAGGAAATTATTTAGTAAAAATAGGAACACCAATATCGCATATTTTTAATAAAATAAAACTGTTAGATTCTATGGAGAATATAAGAATAGTTTCTGGAGGACCAATGATGGGGAATGAAATTACAGATATGAATACTCCAATTATCAAAGGAACTTCTGGAATACTATTTTTGTCAAATAAAATAGATAGCATTGAAAGAAAGAACTGTATATCATGTGGATATTGTTCAGATGTCTGCCCGATGGGCTTACTACCAATGAAATATGAAGAATTATATAGAAAAGGAAAATATGAGAAATTAGTGAAATTCAACCTAGATTCTTGTATAGAGTGTGGTGCATGTGAATACATTTGTCCTTCTAGAGTGCCTTTATTAGAAAGCATAAAAAAAGGTAAAGAGAAACTTAGAGAACTAGGAGGAGATGAGAATGGAAAATAAGCAAATTACGTATAGCCCATATATAAGAACAAAAGATAACGTAACAAAAGTAATGCTTGATGTAATAATAGCATTAACACCTATTGTAGGGATATCATACTTAGTGTATGGAATAACTCCTGTTTTAGTAATTTTGGCAGCTGTTATGGGTGCAGTAGTAGCAGAAGTAATATTTTCAACTATTTTCTATAAAAAGCCAAATTCAGTATTAGATTTATCTGCAGTAGTTACTGGAATGTTGTTAGGATTAACACTGGCTCCATTTACATCACTTTATGTGGTAGCATTTGGAGGAGCATCAGCAGTAATATTTGGGAAATTAATGTATGGGGGATTAGGAAGAAATGAATTTAACCCAGCATTAGTTGGAAGAGAATTTATGACAATTTTCTTTCCAGCAGTTATGACATCAGGTGCAATTTGGTATAATCAAGATGCACTTAGATTATCAAGTGTAAATATATTCGGATTTCTTGGGAATACAGGACTAGCAACATATTTAAATAATACTTTTTTAAACGGATCAGGAGCTATAGGAGAGTATTCAGTACTTTTATTAATATTAGGAGGACTATACCTCTTATTGAGAGATAGAATTTCATGGCATATACCAGCAGGGATGTTTATGACTGTATTTATAGGAATGTTCATACTAGAATTCTTTAAAGTAGATGTAAAATTATCATTAGGTGGACTTTTACTAGGTGGGATATACATGGCAACTGATATGCCAACAACGCCATCAACACAACTTGCAAAATTCTACTATGGAAAAATGATAGGAGTAGCAATATTACTATGTTGGGTCCATAATGTTCAATTTGAGACATTGTCTTATTCAATATTAATTCTTAATGCATTTGCAAAACCAATTAATAATTTATATAGACCTAAAGTATTTGGAACAAAAGTAAATTGGGGATCAATAATATTAAAAGGATTAGGACTTTTTGTAGGTATAATTGCAGCAATAGAAGCAGTAATGTATTTACACCATGCAGGATATATGCAATATGTAGTTTACGCATACATAGTGTACATGATAGTAAAATTTGTAAGAGTAAAAATGAACAAATAGATAGTAAGGATCACTTCAAAAGCAAAGAAATATGCTGAGAGGTGATTTTTTTTATGTAAGAATCAAAAAGTTTAGAAAAAATTAAAAATCAATTTTCAAATATAAATAATCATGGTATAATATGGAGAAAATTATGTATTATATGAATTAGAAGGGGCAACAAAAGATGGTTATAAAACTAGATAGTAAAACTGTTTTTAGAAAAGTGGATTATAGATATTTAGTAGTTTCAATATTTTTTGGAATTTTCTTGCTTTTCTCTGGAGTAAATGATTTGAAAGTTATTTATATATTATTTTTAGCGGCTATTTTGATTTATAGATTTGTAATTATAAAACAACTAAAAAAAAGAACTTTATTATTTATTGAAGATGGCAACATAATACTAGAAAGCAAGTTAGTAAATAAAAGAATCAATTTTGAAAATATTAAATCATTAGGATATGTTGAAAGAAGCGGAAGCACAGGGGATTTAATAATAAATCTAAGTATTATACGGGTGGGGCTTGCTTATTATGGGAACTTAATCTTTGATATTAATGATTTCAATTCCAATTATAAAACTAAATCAATTTGTATCCCCGACTTACAGAATGTAAAAGAAATTTATCTAGAAATATTAAAACTTATGGAGTTGGATAAAAATGGTGTACAAAAAATAGAATGTATCAGAAGTAATGTTGAATTTAAAGAAGGTATTTGTATAATATCAAATAGGAAGTCAGAAATTTATTTTAGATATGCAAATATTATCTATAAAAATAAAAATACGGTAGAGGTAAAAGCTAAGAATTTCAGTTTAAATAGTATATATATGCAAAAATTTGGATTACCACCAATGAAGACAAGAGTTTCATCGAATCAGACTAAACAATCATAAATAGAGGAGGACAAGTTATGGAGTCAACAATAAGAAGGAAGAAATCATTTAGAATTCTAATATTTATTATTTTAAGCTGCAGCGCATTCTCTTCTCTAGAGGAAGATAAAATATATTTTGGAGTTCTCAAAGGTGCTTCAATTAGCTTGTTGGGATATTATGACAAAGATTTCGACATATATAAATATCCATTATATTTGGATCAGGAAGAGGCTAACGTAGAAGGCAGCCTAGTTAACCTTAAAGAGTCTGTGAAATGCTATAAAAAAGATCAAATTGTTTCAATCTATGACAATGAGAAAAAAATGGAATTTGTAGTCTTTGATAACATAAAATACTTAAAGAGTTACGGTTCTACAAGTATCAAAAAATGTAATTTAAAAGAATCTAAAGCGTTTAAAGAAAGCTATCCGTTCTATAATAAATCAATAACATCAAAAATAATAGCTGGAGAGCTACCAAAATTCGAAAAAAATATTTATGTTAATAACAGTAGGCGAGTAGTGGAAACAAGAGATTTTAGCAAAATAGATAAGAAAGAAACATCTTTTAATTTATATTCAAATATTCTATTGGATATAGGTTATACAATAGAATATAATGAGGAAAATCGAAAGGTAAAACTTGATATATCAACACCTGAAGGAGAATTTTTATATTTAAATGGGAAGTACACTTATTTTAAAAACATAGATGGAAAACAAAAAATAAAATATAAATTTAATTCTAGAGGACAGAGATCTAAAGTTTATGAAGCATTTGAAATAATTGCTCCATATGAAATATATAGGTTCAAAACAGAGAATATCATGGCAACAATACCCAATTATAGCCCATTTCAAGATATACAAACTGAAAAAGAAAATAATGTATATGTTAATCAAAAAATACTTAAGAATTCATATGAAGGTACTACAGTATACTATGATTCTAATAATGATGATGTCGAATTAATAGTGAAAAAAGATGGTGAATACAAAACAGTGCTGACATCTAAAATTGGATATAAATTGAGAAACAATGAATTGATAGAAGTTTATATTTTTAACGGGAGAAATACAGAGAAAAGAAAATACAATAGTGAAATGAAATTGGAAACAAAAGAAATTTTAGATATAAATTTATATGAGCAAAATAAAAAAAATCTTGCCTAAGCCCTATAAAATTTGATAAAATAAGGAGAAACAAAAACGAATTGATAAGTGGGAAAATAATGAAAAAATGGGAATTCTTGTCAGAAGTATCTGATAAAATAATTGAAGAGAATGATAAAATATATAAAGGCCTAGTTCCTTGGGCATTACTTAATTCAAAAGAAAAGAAAACAATATACGTTTCAACTTCTAATAGGAATATAGAAAATTATTTTTATACTTTAGATGAATACAAAGAACAAAGCACTGCTAAAGTGAAAAAGGAAATTGTGATGTTTGAGAATATATCACAAAAGAAAGAAGATTTATTAGGAATTAATATAGAACTACTCCACACTCTTAAAACAAAGAGTGATTTTGTTTTATTTTTAAACTTACAAATCGCATTAGATGTGTTCTTTGAAAAAGTTAAGCACATTGATTTCGAAATTGGAAAAGAATACAAAATGAGGGAAATACTAGAATTCTTAAATGAGAATAATTATACATCAGAATACATTATAGAAGAAAAGGGTCAATTTAGTAAAAGAGGAGATATAATAGATATTTATCCTGCAAATGAACAAAGCCCTATAAGGTTAGAGTTTTTTGATGACGAATTAGAAGGGATAAGAATCTTTGATTTGGACACTCAAAAGTCTATAGAGAAAATTGAAAAAATAAGAATTCATGGAAATATTTTAACAGGAAAAAATTATGAACTGACAGAATTATTACAAGAATTAAAAGATGAAGAAATAGAGATAATCATAGAAAATGAAGAGCTTTTAAATTACAAGTTAGAAGAGTACATTTTACTTGAAAGAGATAAAGAAGAAGTTTACCGAAAGAGATATAATAACTTCAAAAAGAGAAGTAAAATGATAGAGACTGTAAACTTTACAGATGAACAACTTGAAACGTTTAAAAATATTGATAAAGTCAAAAAATTATCTGTAAATAAAAATATAGAAATATATACAAATAATATCAAGAAAATGACTTTGGATTATGAAGGATCAAGTGTAAATGTAAATGATCAAAATTTGTTTGAAGGGTTTATAATAAATAACACTTTTATTTTAACTGATAGAGAAATTGAAGGATTCATTCATGAGAAAAAAAGAAAAGCAAATCAAGGAATAAAATATAAAAAAACAAATCAAATAATAGAAAATGATTATGTAATTCATACTCAATATGGAGTAGGATTATATAAAGGAATAGAGACAATAAATGAGCGGGATTATTTGAAAATAAAATATGCTGATGAAGATTTATTATACATACCTGTAGAAGGACTTGATCGATTAGAGAAGTACATTTCGTATGGAGAAGAACCTAAATTATATAAATTAGGGACACGTGGATTTAAAAAAAGAAAAGAAAAATTACTAGAAGAAATAGAAATTTTTGCAAAAGAATTAATAAAGATACAAGCACAAAGACAAAGTATAGAGGGATACACATATAATAAAGATACAATCTGGCAAGAAGAATTCGAAGAGCAATTTCCATTTGATGAGACTGATGATCAAAAGAAAGCTATAAATGATGTTAAAGCAGATATGGAAAGTCATAGAATAATGGATAGAATCGTTTGTGGAGACGTTGGGTATGGAAAGACAGAAGTTGCAATGAGAGCAGCATTTAAGGCAATAGAAAATTCTAAACAAGTTGCGCTAATTGCTCCTACAACAATCCTTGCGGAACAACATTTTAAAAGGTTTAAGCAAAGATTCCAAAATTATCCAATAACAATAGAAAATTTATCTAGGCTAACTGAAGGAAAAACATCTGATATACTTAAAAAATTAGAAAAAGGAACGATAGATTTAGTTATAGGGACACATAGATTACTTAGTAATGATGTGAATTTCAATAATTTGGGTATGCTAATAATAGATGAAGAACAAAAATTTGGAGTAAAAGCAAAAGAAAATTTAAAAGCGAAAAAAGAGAAAGTAGATGTTCTTACGCTAACGGCAACGCCAATTCCAAGAACACTAAATTTAGCATTGTTGGGGATAAGGGACATTTCTATAATTGATACACCACCAACAAATAGATTACCTATAATAACAAAAGTTATTGATTATGAAAAAGAAGAAATAAAGACAGCAATATTAAAAGAACTATCTAGAGATGGTCAAATATTCTACATATATAATGAAGTTATAAATATGGAAGCGAAGAAAAAAGAATTGAAAGAAATGCTTCCAGATTTTGTAAAAATAGAATATGTTCATGGAAAATTAGTACCTAAAGAGATAAAAGATAAAATAAAACGATTTGAAGCAGGAGAGTTTGATATTCTATTAGCATCAACAATAATAGAAAATGGAATAGATATTTCCAATGTAAATACGATGATAATAGAAAACTTCGATAAGCTGGGACTTTCACAAGTTTACCAGTTGAGAGGAAGAGTAGGTAGAAGTAATAGACAAGGATATTGTTATTTACTAAAAAATACAAGATCTACAAAAAAAGGTAAGCAAAAACAAGAGAGTATTGATAAAATTGAAGGAATAAAATCTGGAGGATTCCAAATATCAATGGAAGACTTGAAAATAAGAGGTGCTGGAGAAATATTAGGAGATAGACAGCATGGAACAATAGAAACATTTGGATATGACCTGTATATTAAAATGTTGAATGAAGAAATTCAAAAACAAAAAGGAACATATAAAGAGAGAATAGAAAATGTCCAAATTATCATAAATAATAGAGGATCAATACCAGAAACGTATATTTCAGGTGAAGAACGATTAAGTATATATAAAAGATTTGCGATGTTAGAAACGTTTGACGAATTAAGAGAACTAATAAAGGAAGTACAAGATAGATTCGGTAAAATCATTGGAGAAGTTGAGAAATTTGTTAAATACATTGAATTAAAAATTATAGCAAAAGACAACGGGATATCACTTATTAAAGAAGATAAAAAAGAATATGAACTTATCTTTGAAAAAACAATTTCACAAGAGTTTTCAAATATGGTATCATTAGAAGAAAATGAAAGTATTGATGAAGAAACAGGAGAGGTAGTTTATATTCAAAAAATAACAATAGAAAAAAGTAAACTTAATGAGTATATTGAGACGTTGAAAGTTGATTATTAGGAGGAAAAAAATGATAAAAAATATTAAAGTATTAGCAGTAATTTCTCTTTTACTTGGAGTAGCTTCTTGTACAAGTGGAGATCCATATGCAACTGTAAAAGTAAATAAAGCACCAAGTACGTCAGCGACACCGTCGGTTCCTAAGCCGATTGATACGAAAGTTCCAGAAATACCGAAAATACCGGAGACACCGAAAGTACCAGAAACACCGAAAGTACCAGAGACACCAAAA
>JAGOYM010000088.1 GCA_018059165.1 Leptotrichiaceae bacterium
GCAGAATTGGAAAGAGATATAATTAGTGAAAGAACAAAAATTGGACTTCAAGCTGCCAGAGCCAGAGGAAGAATAGGTGGACGTCCATCAAAGAAGACCGATAAAGTATTAATGTCTATTAAAATGTATAAAAGCAAAGATTATACTATTAATCAAATTACGGATGCAACTGGAGTTAGCAAAACTACACTATATAGGTATTTGAATAATCCTAAGTTTCATGGGTGGAAGATAGATGGCTAAAAAAGAACTTCTAACAGGTGAACAAAGAGAAAATATTCTGGAATTAAATCAGCTGTCAGAATTTGAATTTGCTTCTTACTACAGCTTATCGGATGATGATATAGACGTAATAAATCACCATAGACGGGATTCTAATCGATTAGGGTTTGCAATTCAACTTTGCCTTGTAAGATATCCTGGGTGTACATTAAGCAATATAAAAAAAGTTCCACAAGATCTTATTCAATATGTTGCTGATCAAATTAATGTTGATTCAGATGTTTTTTCTTCATATGCCACAAGAAATACCACTAAGCGTGAGCATTTAGAGGAAATCCGTCAAATATATGGCTATAAAAATTTTGATAATTATTATTCTGAAAGAATTTTTAAAACATTGATACAAAATGCTCAGGAAAATAACAATGCTTTATTTCTTATACAAACAGCTATTAACTTATTACGAGATGACAAGATTATACTTCCTACCATATTAACCATTGAAAAATTAGTCAGTTCAGCCAGAAAACAGGCTGAAGCAATAATATTCTCTATATTAACTGATGAACTTTCAAGAGAACAAAAAGATAAGTTAGAGAAGATAATTGATTCAAGCTTAGAGAATCAAAAAACTCCTTTAGCCTGGTTAAGAGAATTACCTGGACATTCTTCCCCAGATTCTTTTATAAAAGTTATTCAAAGACTAAAATATATTAAAAATATTGGTCTTAAAGTTAATTTATGTTGTATCCATCCAAACAGATTTCTTCAATTAGCACGTCTGGGTTCAAGATACGAGCCTCATTCTTTTAGAAGATTTGAGGAAAATAAAAAGCTCGCGTTATTAGTATCTCATTTGATTTTTCTTTCTCAAGAACTAACAGATCATGCGATTGAAATCCATGATAGACAAATGTTAATTTTACAAGCCAAAGGTAGAAAAAATCAAGAAGAAATTCAAAAACAAAATGGAAAATCTGTTAATGAAAAAGTCATTCATTATGCAGATATTGGTATGGCGCTAATTAAAGCAAGAGAACTTGGAAAGGATCCATATTCTGAGATAGAAAAAATAATGTCTTGGGAAAAAATGATAGAATCAATTAAGGAAGCGAAGTCACTATTACGACCTAAAGACTATGACTATTTGGATTTAATCAAATCAAGATATAATTATTTGAGAAAATATACTCCAATTTTGCTGGAATCTTTACAATTCAACTCTACTCAGTCATCTAATAATTTGTTAAAAGCCCTAAATACAATACATGAATTGAATATTTCTGGGAAAAGAAAAATTCCTAATGATGCTCCTATGGATTTTGTTCCCAAGCGTTGGCAAAAACATGTCATAGATAATGAAGGAAATATTGATCGTCAATATTATGAGATGGCAGCATTAACTGAATTGAAAAATAATATACGTTCTGGTAGTATTTGGGTTGAAGGTAGTAGAATGCACAAAGAATTTGAGGAGTACCTTATTTCAAAAGAAGAATGGGAAGTGGTCAAACAAACGAAAAAATGTTTGGCTGTTAATTTAAATTTTGAAGAATATATCAAAGAAAAAATGGAGACTCTAAATGCCAGGTTAAAATGGATTTCTAAAAATATTGATCAAGTAGATAGTATTAATGTAGATAAGAAAAAAATATATGTTGAAAGACTACAAACAGATGTTCCAGAAGATGCTAGAGCTTTTAGTTTATCGTTATATAAAAGGCTTCCAAGAGTTAAATTAACTGAATTATTAATGGAAGTAGCAGAATGGACAGGCTTTGATGAATCATTTGTTCATGCGGCTTCTAACCAAAAACCTAAAAGTGAAGAAAGTTCAATTATTATGGCTGCACTAATGGGAATGGGAACAAATATAGGATTAACTAAAATGGCTGATGCTACTCCTGATATTTCATACCGACAAATGGCTAATGTTATGCAATGGCGTTTACATGAGGATGCAATGATTCATTCACAAGCAAAATTAGTAAACTTTCAACATAGATTATCATTATCTTCATACTGGGGTGATGGAACAACATCTTCTTCTGATGGTATGCGTGTAAATATTGGAGTCTCTTCATTACATGCAGATGCGAATCCTCATTATGGAATGGGGAAAGGAGCAACAATCTATCGATTTACAAGTGATCAATTTTCTTCATTTTATGCAAAGGTTATCAATACAAATGCTAGAGATGCAACTTATGTGATTGATGGACTATTGCATCATGAATCAGATTTAACTATTGAAGAACATTATACTGATACAGCTGGTTATACTGATCAAGTATTTGGATTAAGTCATTTATTAGGGTTTCGTTTTGCTCCTAGGCTAAGAGATATTGGAGATACAAAATTATTTTCATTTTCTTCGCTTAATGATTTTCCTAATTTAAAAGGTATTTTACAAGGAAGAATAAATATAAAACTTATCCAAGAAAATTTTGATGATATATTGAGATTAGCGTTTTCTATTCGAGAAGGTAAAGTTTCAGGATCATTAATCATGGGAAAATTAGGCTCTTATGCACGTCAAAATAAAATGGCTTCCTCATTAAGAGAATTAGGAAAAATCGAAAAGACAATTTTTATTTTGGATTATATTACAGATGAAACATTGAGAAGAAGAGTAAATCGTGGATTAAATAAAGGAGAATCTATGAATGCATTAGCTAGAGCTTTATTTTTTGGTAAACGGGGAGAGTTCAGAGAACGTGGTTTACAAGAACAATTACAGCGAGCTAGTGCTTTAAACATCATAATCAATGCAATAAGTGTTTGGAACACTGTTTATTTAAATGAAGTTATTCAGGATCTCAGGGATAAAGAAGAATTGAATGAAGAACTCTTACTACATATTTCACCACTAGGATGGGAACATATTAATTTTTTTGGAGAATATAAATTTAGTAGATCTCAATTACCAGGTTCTTTAAGACCATTAAATAATTAACAAAAAAGCCAAATCCTTAACGTACAGGTTTTTGGCTTTTTTAGATGAAAATATAGCTTAGCGTACAAAATTTCCGAAATGTTGGCGGTACCCC
>JAGOYM010000089.1 GCA_018059165.1 Leptotrichiaceae bacterium
CGAATATATTAGGTTCTATAATAATGAAAGAATCAAAATAAATTTAAAAGGAATGTCTCCTGTTCAATACAGAAAAACATTCCTATCTAAATAAATTATTTGTCTAACATTTTTAGTGCAGTTCAAAGGGGATTTTTATTTTGCTATTATTTTACATGAAATTCCATCATCATACCGCCATCTTCATGATCTAATATATGACAATGAACCATCCACATACCTGGATTTGTATACTTAACTGCTACATCTACATATTCATTAGGTTTAACAGATATTGTATCCTTGTATATTGCTCCATCAACAGCTTTTCCATTGATTGATATAACTTTGAAATGCACTCCATGAAAATGTATCGGATGTTCCATAACATGCATTCCTTTATTCTCAATTCTTATTTTATAAACTTTATTTAACTCTAGATCGAACGGTTTCACATTAGGAAATATCTCTCCGTTTATTGTCCATTCATGAGTTGAATCTCCCATTCTATCTGATAGAACCATATCATAATCTACAGGTTTATCTAAAACATCCCCTATTGGGTCATTTGTATTTGGAATAAAATATGATTGTACTTTTTCATTTGAATTTATTTTTGTATATATTACAGGTAATGAGAACCCTGCATTTCTATCATTTGTTATTACAAAATTTTTGCTATCTTGATTATTCAAATTTACTTCAACATCTATTCTTTCACCAGGTGCTAATTTAATAGAAGTTACCTTTTGTGATTTTTGTAGAGCAATTCCATCCATATGAGTTATTAATACTTCAAATGGAAAATTAATTGTTGTTATTCTAGCGGTAGATGCATTTATAAAACGTAATTTATCTACTTCACCAGTTGATATTTTTATAGGGTTTATTTCGTTATAGCTTTTCCCATTTATCGTATCAGTATCCCCTATTATTTCCATCATACTACCCATATTACTCATATCCATATTATTCATGTCCATATTACCCATACTACTATTTTTGCTACTCATATCCATATTCGACATATTAGAACTTGCATTAGTATTTTTAGTTGTCCAATCATCAATCATTACAATATAATCTTTATTATATTTATAATCATTCTTTTCTTTTACAATAAGTGGAGCATACATTCCTTCATCAACTTGATCTCTAACAGGTCTATTATGTGAATGATACCAATATGTTCCTGACTGATTTAATTTAAATTCATACTTATGATTTTCATTGGGTTTTATAATTACATCTGGTCCATCTTGATCATTGCTAACTTCCAGACCATGCCAATGCATATTTGTCTCTACACTTGTTTTGTTATTCACTGTTATTTTAAGTGTATCTCCAACATTAGCAATAATAGGATACCCTGCACTATACTGAATATTTTTCTCATCAGTATATAGATATTTTGAAATTTTCTTACCATTTATCATCGCTTCCGTCTTTATTATATTAATTGTTATTTCTCTGACTTTTGGTGCTTCATTTGGGATAGATTTACTTATTTCATAAACATCACTGTTAACAGCCTTAACCTTGTTGCTTGTATTTTTATATATTCCTGCTACAAGAGCTGCCGTTAATAATAGAAATGTAGCTATTATTAAAATTCTTCTTTTATTTAACATACAAATACCTCCAATCAATTAGAAATAATCTTCTTACTTCCAATTTGATTATGTCATAAGATTATGTGGTAATTATGTTTATTTCAATTTTATTAGGGTCAACAATTGTTTTCTTGTATTCTCTGTCTGAGAATATTTCTTCATATTTATCTTTAGAAACAGTTATAAATATTCTTTCAACTCCTGTTGAAATTTCCGATTTTGCTTTAGTATAATTTGGATTCCATTGATTCATCCCAAAATGATGATGATAATTATCATGAGATAGGAAATATGCACTTTGAAGTTCAGACGTTATATTTAATTTCAAATTATTTATGTAGAAATCTTTATATTCTGTAAGATTATGAGACTCAAGATGAACATGACCAATCACACTTCCTATCGGAAGTACATATTCTGGCATTCCATCTGAGATTTCAAATAATTTTTCAACATTAACTTCATCAGTTCCCATAGCCACATGTCCATTTTCCCATGTCCATAATTCTTTATCTCTATCTGAATAAATCTCAATACCATTGCCTTCAGGATCCGTCATATATATTGCTTCACTTACAGTATGATCTCCTGCACCTGACAAAGATATTTTTTCTTTAATGGCATTTCTTAAAAAATTCCCTAAATCTGACATTGAAGGTAATTTATAGGCAACATGGTAGACATTTGCCTCATCTCTTTTTCTTTCCACTTCATTTCCATTTGAAATAAGCACTAATAATGACTTCTCTTTTGTTCCTAATGTAACTTTTATATTATTCTCATCTTTTTCTTCACTTATGATATGAAATTTAAGTTTTTCACTATAATACTCTTTCATTATTGCCATATTTTTAACTCTTAATTCTACACTTTCTATATTAAAATTACTCATACTGCCTCCTAAAATATTTACTTTTCTTTTTATATGAAATCAATTATAACAGAAAATTGTGTAGTAATTATGTGTTTATAATAATGGTGAAAATAATTTGAAAATAGCATTTCTTAATTTTTTTATTAAATTTTTTCTCAATATTGATTCTAACTTCACTTCTTCACACTCTTTTATATCTTTAAAAAATTGATCTCTCAATTGTTCTGTTAATTCTTTGTTGTAAAATACTGTATTAATCTCATAGTTTACTTCAAAACTTCTACTATCAAAGTTACAAGTTCCCATTGTTGATAATTTTCCATCTATCATTACATTTTTATTATGCATAAACCCTTTTTTATATTGATATATTTTAACACCTGCCATTAATAAACTCTCAAAATATGTTTGTGCAACCCAAAATGGAACTTTTTTATCAGGAATTCCAGTCATCATTAGTTTAACTTCCAAGCCAGATAATGCTGCTACTTGCAAACTCTCTAAAAGAGTCTCATCTGGTATGAAATATGGGCTTTGAATTAATATTTCCTTTTTAGCTTCCGAAATCATTATGTTGAATGCATTTTTTATAGTTGCCCATGCTGAATCTGGCCCACTAATTGCAACTTGTAGTAATTTATCTGGATTATACTGCTCTATCTTTACATTATTTATTTCATAGCTTCCACCACTATTTAACCAGTCGGCAATGAATACCGCTAAATAATAATATGTCAGCTCTCCAACAATACGAACATTTGTGTCACGCCAATATTTAAATG
>JAGOYM010000040.1 GCA_018059165.1 Leptotrichiaceae bacterium
CATATGAGAAGTCAATAGAACCTCATGAAGATACATGTGTTATATTTGCACCAAAAAATCCAGTAACAAATCCTAAAATAGAGTACGTATTAAGAGAAGAGTCTAAAATAGAGAACTATGATGAATTATTAGAAGAGATTTATAATGATAAAGAATACTTCAATATTGGATAATTAATGAGCCTTAGTAAAAAGGAGAATTTCATGTTAAAAATGATAGAACAAAACATACTAAAATTGAGAAAAATAGGCAAACGCTTTGAAAATGAAGTTAAATTAGTTTTATTGGTTTCGAAGAACTATAGTGATAGTCAAAGCCAAATATGGGCAAGTGCATTAACATATTTTTCAATGTTAGCAATATTTCCAATAATTGCATTAATGTTGGGGATAACAAAGGGATTTGGAGTAGATAAATTTTTTGAGCAGAAGCTCTTAGAAATTATTCCACAGAATGAAACAATGATGCTAAAAGTGTTTGATATTGCCGAGAATTTATTAAATTCGACAAAAGGAAGTATATTGACGGGAGTTGGAGTAATAATATTACTATGGTCAGCAATAAAAGTATTGATGATGTTAGAAGATTCATTCAATACTATATGGAGAATAAAAAAAAGAAGATCACTTACGAGAAGAGTTGTTGATTATGTTGCAATAATATTTCTTGGACCAATATTATTTATAGTAGTTCTAGCGTCGAATTCATTTGTAGTAGAAAAGTTAAACTCACTATCAATCAAATCAGGGTTATTAGTACATTTAATAGTTCAAATAATTGGATTTATATTAATAGCATTGATATTTTCACTTATATATTTTATAATTCCAAATACTAATGTAAAAATAAAATCAGCAATCACTGCAGGAATAACAACAACAATAATGTTTTTTATACTTAGATATGGGTTTGGATTCTTACAATTAAGTATTTCTAAATATAATGCTATATACGGAAGTTTGGCATTTATTCCAATATTTTTGATACAGATGCAATATGTATGGGTTACTATACTAATAGGTGCACAGATAAGTTTTTCAAGCCAAAATTCAGAAGAGTTTTTATACAAAAAAATATCAGAATTACCAATAAAGATTAGAAAAGAAATGGGTTTATCAATACTTAAATTACTTATAGATAGGTTCGAAAATGGTCAAGACCCATATACGGATACTGAAATTGCAAAAAGAATGAATGTTGGAATACCATTTGTAAAAGATACTCTAAATGACTTAGAAGAAATTGGATTAGTTAATGAAATAATAGGTTCTAAAGTAGAGGAGTCAAAATATCAAATAGCAATGAATCCAGATAAATTAACAGTTGAATACTTTATTAAAAAATTGGAAAACAAAACATATGATACAGATAAAGATATAAAAAAAGCGGTTGATTTTTCTGAGTTTGAAAATATATTGACAGAAGAAATGTATAAAAATATAGAATTTAGAAACAATAAATTGATTAGAGATATAGATGATAATAAAAGGGGTGAATAAATGAGTATAAGTACAATAGGGATATTGTTGATTATTACAATTATTTTATTGTTAATTGTGATTATATTGGTGATCTTTCAATTTAATAAAATTAGTCTTGAAAATGCTAGGTTACAACAGATTGTTTCGGATGAGAAGCAAGATATGCAAAGTAACATTGTTTTGCATACTAAAAATAATATATTGGAAGGTTTTGGATCAATAAATAGAGGGTTATTAGACAATAATGAAAATTTACTTTTGAAATTCTCTGACTTAGGAACAAAATTAGGCTCGACAATGTTTGAAAATAGTCAATTGCTATCGAATAATATTAATTCTTTTAAAGATGAATTCAAGAAAAATATAAATGAAGATTTCGATAAATTGAACATAAAAGTTGAGAGCAAATTAGATATGATAAATAGTAAAGTTGAGGAACGTCTAACTAAAGGGTTTGAAGAAACGACAAAAACATTCAATAATGTAATAGAAAGATTAAGTAAAATTGACGAAGCACAGAAAAAAATAGATTCTTTATCAACAAATATCATATCTTTACAAGATGTTCTTACAGATAAGAAGAGTCGTGGGATATTTGGGGAAGTTCAACTTTACCAAATATTAACATCAATATTTGGAGAAAAGAATGATAAAATATTTAACACACAATATAAATTATCAACAGGTGTTTTAGTAGATGCAATAGTATTTGCGCCAAGTCCAGTAGGAAATATAGGTATTGATTCCAAGTTTCCGCTAGAAAACTATAAAAGGATATATGATCAAGAAACAAGTGATACGGATAGACAGCAGGCAAGAAAGGATTTTGTCTTAAATTTAAAAAAACATATAGATGATATTTCAAATAAATATATAATTGCAGGGGAAACAGCAGATCAGGCGATATTATTTTTACCTGCAGAAGCTATCTTTGCTGAAATAAATGCATATCATTCGGATATACTGGAATATGCTAATAGGAAAAGAGTGTGGCTTGTATCACCAACAACACTAATGTCGGTATTAACAACACTTCAAGTAGTTATGACAAATATAGAAAGAGATAAATATGCTCATGTAATTCAAGAAGAGCTAGTAAAATTAGGACAAGAATTTGATAGGTATCAAAAAAGATGGGCTTCTCTAGAAAAGGATATAGATAAAGTATTAAGAGATGTAAAAGATGTGACAACAACATCAAATAAAATAAGCAAAAGATTTGATGAAATTTCAAATGTCAAATTACTAGAATCTAGTGATGGTGACATTGTAGAAATAAGTGGCACATAAAAGAAGGGTGATAGTAAATGAAAAGAGTAAGCAGAGTAGTTAAGATTGGAAATATCTCAATTGGTGGAAATAATCCAGTTGCAATTCAATCGATGACGAATACAGACACAAAGGATGTAGAAGCAACTACAACTCAAATAAAAGAGTTAGTGAGTGCAGGATGTCAAATTGTTAGGGTAACAGTAAAAGATAAATTTGATGCAGAGGCAATTAAAGAAATAAAGAGAGAATTGCCTAATGTACCACTAGTTGCAGACATACATTTTGATTATAGATTAGCATTAACTGCTATGGAAAATGGAATTGACAAAGTAAGAATAAATCCAGGAAATATTGGCGATGAAGGAAAAGTAAAACTAGTTGTAGATGAAGCAAAAAGAAGAGGAATACCAATAAGGATAGGTGTTAATGCTGGGTCAATAGAGAAGCATCTAATAATGAAGTATGGACATCCTACGCCTGAAGCAATGGTTGAAAGTGCAATGTTTCATATTAAATTATTAGAGAAACTAGATTATCATGACATAATAGTCTCTCTAAAGTCTAGTAATGTTAAGACAATGTACGATGCATATGTATTAATGGCAGAAAAGATAGATTATCCATTACATTTAGGTGTAACGGAAGCTGGAACCAAAGAAAGAGGAAGTATTAAAAGTGCAATGGGTATAGGTGGTTTATTACTACGAGGAATAGGGGATACAATAAGAGTGTCACTAACTGAAAACCCAGTTGAAGAAATAGCAGTTGCAAAACAGATATTGAAAACAGCAGGATTAATCGATGAAGGGATAGACTTTGTTTCTTGCCCAACATGTGGACGAACAGAAATTGATTTAATTGGATTAGCAAAGAAAGTGGAAAAGGAATTTAAAGACAAGAATTATAACATAAGCATTGCAATTATGGGATGCGTTGTTAATGGGCCTGGTGAAGCAAGAGAATCAGATTATGGAATAGCAGGTGGAAAAGGAGTAACAGTCTTATTTAAAAAAGGTGAGATTGTTAAGAAAACAACAGAAGATAAAGCATTAGAAGAACTTATAGCAATGATAGAGGAAGATATGAAACAGGAAATAAAATAAAAAAATTATAGAGGAGAAAAGAAAAAATGTTAGGATTTTTTAAGTTTTTATATGATAAGAATTTCAGAGTACCAGTATTATTAACAAATGACACAGAGCACAGGGTAGCATCAACACTAGAGTTATTTATGGATTTAGCATATGTAGCAGCATTGGCAGCATTAGTACATTATTTAGTTGGGGCAGAGCATATAGACGGAAAAGTAATATATGGTTTTTTATTAAGATATTTAAGTATATTCGCTTTATGGTTCAACTTGATATGGTACAATAATCTATATGAAAATAAGACTATAAGACATAGAATTTTTATGCTATTAATTATACTTGCAGTAATATGTCAACAAGTAGTTTTTAATTTCAAAACAGAAGAAGGTGGAAGGTTCCTTACAATAGCATTCTGTATATCTAGACTTTTAGAACTAATTTTATGGTTAACATCTACATATAGTAAAAAAAATACAAACAAGACATTAAAGAAAGCGTCAATTTTCTACATGATTGGACTTGCTTATTCAGCAACAGTACCTCTTCTTGGACAATTGTACATTGGTCAAAGTGATTTTATATGGCAACAACTGTAATAATGGAATTTATATTACCAACAGTTATGTTTAGTATAATCGCAGGTAATGCTATGAAGAAAGGTTGCTCAGATAAAATACCAGTTCATCACAATTTGTTAAGAGAAAGATTTGGGTTATTATTCCTACTTGTAATTGGAGAAGGAATTGTTGCAATAACAAGGGTTCTAGAACATTACGAAAAAGATTTAGTACATTCATTAATGTACGCAGGAATGATTGGGATAATTGCATATGGATTATGGGAAATATATTATGACATTGTTCAAGGTGAACACAATAGATATGATAACAAATACGTGATTCATTGGAGTTTCTTAAATATGTTTCTTTGTCTAGGGGCTGCAATGTTGCTAGGAACAACCCCTGAATTAATCTATCCTCATCATCCAGAAAATATAGTGGTTTTATCAAAAATTCATATGTTAGGAATGGCAATATTTAATATTGGAGTTTATATAAGTTCACAAATGAGAGATAGAAAATTGGGTGCAGGTGGAGCAAGTTATCTAAATGAATTTGTCAAAATGGATAGGAAAGCTATTAAAGTGATGACAGCAATGCTACTTGTAGTTGCAGGAGCACTAATAGTAATGACGTTTGTACCAGGAGTAACTGGAAATATTGCATTAATTACGACATTAACATCTACAGTTTTATTCTTAGTGATGAAACAATATGTAGCATACAAATCATTTGCAAATACCAATAGAGAATTAAAATAATGATAGAGAACAAAGAATCACAAAAATTGAGTAATTATTTGAATATGGCAATTGAAAATGAAATGTTAGTAATTACAGAAGAATTTTATACACCTAATTTTTGGAAAAAATTATTAACTACATCATATGAAAAACTCGGGATCTTAGTAGAAACTAGTGGTATATTTGATGAAAGTGATAGGAGACAAATTGCATTTGTGCCCAAAAATTATAAAGAGTTGTTAGTAACTGACTATCCTAATAAATTACTAAAAATAGAAGTGAATACGAAATTTAAAGAATATGAGCACAAAGATTTTTTAGGAAGTTTAATGGGGCTAAATATAAAACGAGAATTGATGGGAGACTTGATATTAATTGATAATACTGCATATATTCCAGTTTCGGATAAGATAGCTGACTATGTTATACTGAATCTAGATAAGATTGGAAGAGCAAGTTGTATAATTAATGTGATTGATAGCAAAGAAGAGATACCTACATATAGATTCGAAGATAAAATAATAGTAGTAGCTTCAAAACGATTGGATAGTATAGTATCAGCAATAACAAATATATCTCGATCAAAAGTAATTACACCAATAGAAGATGGAAAAATATTAATTGATTATGTAGAAGAAAAGGACAAGTCAAAAAATATAGAAATTGGTTCAGTAATTACGATTAAAGGGTTTGGGAAATACAAATTATTTTGTGAAAATGGTGAAACAAAAAAAGGTAAAGAAAAAATATTAGTAAAAAAATATAAATAGAAGATGTATTTTGAACATTAGGAGGAATAGAAATGAGAGATATAACACCTAGAAGTGAAGTAGATTTAATTCTGAAAAGTTTAGGGTCTGCATTTGGAATTGTAGTATTAATTGCATTTTTTAAAGTAGCGTTCGAGTCATTTATGTCAGTAGCAGGACTTATTTTACCGATAGCGATTGTAATATACATTTTATTTAAGATAAATGGGAGAAGATAAATATGAGTGAGCAGAAATCTTATGAAACAAGAAAAGATATCCCAGACGAGTATAAATGGGACTTGTTAGATATTTATAAAAACTATGATGAATGGAAGAAAGATTATAAAATAGCGGAAAGTATAACATTAGAGTTAGCACAATATAAGGGTGAAGTGTGTAAAACGGAAGCAAAATTTATAGAATTTTTCAAAAAACAAGAAGAGCTTGATAAAATGTCATACAAATTATACAGATACCCACAATTAGCTAGAGATCTTGATGCATTTGATAAAATAGCTACAGAAAACTTACAAAAAGTACAAATTCTATTTTCTAAAATGGCAACGGATTTGTCGTGGGTGAACTCGGAAATACTATCGATTGATAAAGATGTATTGAATAAATGGTTACAAAATGTAGAGTTATCAGATTACAAATTTGGGATAGATAACTTACTAAGACTTCATAAACACGTATTGTCAGATAGAGAAAGTAAGTTGATTTCATATTATGGGCCATTTTTCAGTACACCAAAATCAATATATAATGAGTTAACAATAACAGATGTTAATTGGCCTACAGTTAAATTGTCAACAGGTGAAGAAATAGAAGTGACAAGTGCAAATTATAGTAAAATATTAACTAAAAATAGAAATCAGGAAGACAGAGCATTAGCATTCAATGCTCATTATGGGGTATATAAGGAAAAAGAAAATACAATTGCAGCAATTTATAACTCTATATTACAAAAGAGTATAGCAAAAACAAAGGTTCATAATTATGACATATTTTTAGATAACTTTTTAGAAGGGGATAATATCCCAAAAGAAGTATACTTAAACCTTATAAATACAGTAAAAGAAGAAACAGCACCACTCAAGAGATATATACAAATAAGAAAGAAAATATTGAAATTGGAGAAATATCATAACTATGATGGAAGTGTTAACTTAATTGAATTTGATGAAGAGTATGAATATGACAGAGCAAAAGAACTTATCTTAGAATCTATCAAACCATTAGGAGAAGGATATACTGCCAAAATGGCGTACGCTTTATCAAAAGGGTGGGTTGATGTCTTCGAGACGAAAGGAAAGAGATCTGGGGCCTATTCTGCAGGCGTATACGGTGTCCACCCATACATGTTACTAAATTATAATAAAACATTAGATAGTGTGTTCACGTTAGCACATGAGTTAGGACATACATTACACACGCTATATTCACAAGATAATCAACCATTCTCAATGTCAGATTATACAATATTTGTTGCAGAAGTCGCATCTACATTTAATGAAAGACTATTACTAGATTATATGTTAGAGACAACAACAAATTCAAGAGAGAGAATAGCATTGTTAGAACAAGAAATTAGAAACGTAGTAGGAACATTTTACAGCCAAGTATTATTCGCAGATTATGAATATCAAGCACATAAATTGGTAGAAGAAGAGAAATCAGTGACGGCAGAAAGTCTCAGTAATATAATGAAAGATTTATTTGATAAATATTATGGGGAAACAGTTGAAAAAGATGAATTACTTAGTGTGATTTGGTCAAGAATACCGCATTTCTTCAATTCACCATTTTATGTTTATCAGTATGCAACATGTTTTGCATCATCAGCATTATTATACGAGAATGCTATAAAAGGTAAAGATGATAGTAAGAGAGAAGATAGTTTGAGAAAATATATAGAGTTACTTAGTTCAGGAGGTAATGATTTTCCAATGAATCAACTAGAAAAAGCAGGTGTTGATCTGAAATCAAAAGAAACAATAAAAGCAGTATCATCACAACTGAATAGTCTATTAGATAAATTAGAAAAAGAATTGGAAAAATTTCAATAAAAAAACAGCTAGGATTTTAGATCTTAGCTGTTTTATATTACTTTATTTTTTTTTCATTTTTTGGGCTTTTTTAAGTTCTTTCTCTTTTTCTTTTGCTTTTTTTTGCTCCTCTTTTTTTATTTGACTAGGAGTTGCTTTTTCAGCTTTCTTCCCTGATTCTACGGTAGTTTTAACAGTTTCTTTCTTATTTGTAGTAGGTTTTGATTCTGCATTTGCGATAGCAAAAGTAAGTATCGAAGCTAGTAGAATAGCTAATTTTTTTAAATTTTTCATGGTAGTTCTCCTTTTATATTGTTTTTTATTTTATTCCATATTTTGATGGATTAATTCGTTTGCATTCCATAGTGTAACCGAAAATACCATTTTTATCAAGAGAACCTCTAATTCTGACAGTATTATCATCAATAATTTCAGCTGTTCCGAGGTATTTCTTACCATGAAACGGATCATAAACCCATCCATTTTTGAGTTTAGTAGTACCATCTGGAACTAAATTACCAGCGACTTTAAGACCTAATACATTTCTACCTTGTAGAGAGGTATCGGGGTTGAATCGATCTTTTTTTGGTTGTCCTGCTTGCTTATCACCTTTTGAATAAGTAGGCTCTTTTAACCAAACAACATAGCCAGAGTAAGAATTACCTTCCTTAACAATATGGATTATCGACTTTCCTGACAGAATTTTCCAATATCCAACAAAAGTTTTTTCAGCAAAACTAAAAGTACTTAGCATGAAGAATAATAGAAAAAGTAGGATAAAATTTACTTTTTGAAATCTCATTGAATATCACCTTTTTCTTTCTTCATTTTTTTATAGATTTTCCATTCATCTTGCATTTTACGGTTTATAAACATAAATTCCATAAGTTTCTCGCCATCTTTATAACCAATTTCAAGTCCATTTTTCTCAAAATCCTTAAATCCATCTAGTCCTATTTGAACAGCAGAATATATTAGATTATGGTAGTGGGTTTGAATATCTTTATTTCTATTATTATAGTTTGTTATGTCTTGAATTGCTATAGAATTATCTAATAAATAACTCAAAAATGCATTTTGTGTATTAGATTCTATATCTTCCTCAAGATCAACAATATCATCAAGTAGTTGAAGAGACATTCCAATCTTGAATAAGGCATCTTTAAAGTTAAGAATATCATTGTTACCAGATATTAAAAATGGTATAAGCATAGATATAGCAAGTAATTCCCCACCAATTTTCATATGAACATTACTAATTACTTCATCATATGTCATGTAATTATTATCAACGATTGTCCTAATTTCTTCACCTTTAGCAATTTCATATATAGATTTAAGCAATGATGTTTTAACTTCACTCATTTTAAAATTACCTGGGTGCTCACTTTCTAATAATTGTAACTCATTATTTAAGATTTCTTCAGCTATAAGTAATGACATTACATTTTTTAAAGTAGGATTTTCTAATTTTACAATGTCAAGATTCCCTTTATTATCTATGTCAATGATATTATCCGTTGTAGTTATTATATCCGTATAGAGTGAATTATTAATCCATGTGATCTAAGATTTTCAATTTTGTTAGTTTCTAGTATTAGGAGCATAAGAATACTGAAAAAATTTCTTTGTAAATATTCCTTTTCAGAAATATCTTGATTTTTATAAATGAAGTCTTTGGAATCAATATATTGAGTCACATATTCTATATATGAAGCTTCAATATTGACATGCACAGATTTCAATTTCTTAATTCTACTAAAAGTAGTAAGTTGCATTAAATTCCTCCTTTAATTTGTAGAAACATTGTAACATAGTTAGAAGTAGAAATCTATTAGATAAAACTTAGAATAATCCTTTGAATTTTTATAAAATAAATGTATAATTAAAAAGAGAACAAATGAGGTGAATTATGGAAATTGGGAGTTTGTTGAAAGGGAAATATAAAATTATTAAACAAATAGCAGAGACTGAATTTTCTAACGTATATATTGCAACTACTGATAAAGATACATTTGTAGTGAAAGAATGTTATCCTAAAAATGTGAATGATAAGCAATTTGAGTTGGTAGTTAGAAGTTTTGAGAATGAAGTAGCAAACTTAAAAAAACTAAAACATGACAATATAGTAAAAATAATAGAGTCATTTGAAATTTCTAATAGAATATATGTAGTTCTAGAGTATTGTAAAGGAATTACATTGAAAAAATTCATATTATCAAATGACTTGAAAGAAAATGAAATAATGAAGCTATTTTATAAAATTTTAGAACCAATGCATGAAATACATGAAAAAGGAATTATTCATAGGGATATAAAACCATCGAACATAATAATTGATGAGAATCTAGAAATTAAAATAATCGATTTTGGATCTTCAATAAATAAAGAGGAGAAAAATGGTGAATATATAAAAGTTACAGAAGGCTATTCGCCATTAGAGATGTACTCGATATCAACAGATATTGATGAACGTACAGATATTTATAGTTTATTTGCATTATTATATTTTATGTTGAATAAGCAAAAACCTATGGATGCGAGTAAACGTTTTCATTATCCTGAGTTACTTTTTGAAGATGGAATAAGTGACAATGTAAAAAAACTTTTAGAAAAAGGACTTGCTCTTGAAAAAAAAGATAGGTTTGGTAGTATTGATGAAATTAGAAATAAAAAAAGTTAGGCGAAAAGCCTAACTTTTAAAATTTATACTAAAACTCTTTTTCTAAAAAATAAGTAACGTAGTTAGA
>JAGOYM010000041.1 GCA_018059165.1 Leptotrichiaceae bacterium
GAATGTCGTATATATTAAGAGTGAGAGAATTAGCAAAAGGATGTGCAGAACAATTTGTAGAAGTTAGAAAAAATCTTGGATATCCGTTATTAAAAAAATAGCATATTAATAGGAAAGGAGTGAATTAAGTGAATTTTCTTTTTGAAATAGGAATAGAAGAATTGCCAGCAAGGTATGTAAACCAAGCTGAAGAAGATTTGAAACAAATAATAACTCAAGAATTATCAAATGAGAGAATAAAGTTTATGGACATACGAAGCTTTAGTACACCAAGAAGATTTTCAGTTATTGTAGAAAATATATCAGAAAAACAAGAAGATTTGGACAAAAAGAGTATAGGACCCTCAATAAATGTAGCATATAAGGATGGAGTATTAACAAAAGCTGGAGAAGGATTTGTTAAATCACAAAATGCAACAATTGATGATATTAAAGTAGTAGAAAATGAAAAAGGGCAATATATTTCAATAGAGCAATTTATAAAAGGGATAGCAACAAAAGATGTGCTACCTAAAATACTAGATACAGTTCTTAGAAAAATAGAATTTGAAAAAAATATGAAGTGGTCAGACAAAGAATTTAGATTTGCAAGACCAATCAAATGGTTTGTTACATTGTTAAATGGAGAAATTTTACCATTTGAATTCGAAGGAATAAAATCATCAAATGTAACAAGAGGAATGAGAATATTTGCATCTCAAAATTTAGTTCTTGAAAACGAAAGCGATTATGAAAAAATGTTAGAAGGAAATGTTGTAATACCTAGTAGGGAAAAACGAAAACAAGCAATTCTCGATAGTGTTCATAATAATTGTGAACAAGATGGAGATAGAGTAGTAGTGAATGATTATCTATTAGAAGAAGTTGTGAATCTAGTAGAATATCCATATGCAATAAAAGGAGAATTTAGTGCTGATTATTTAAGTCTTCCTGAAGATATAATAACAATAACAATGGAGACACATCAAAGATATTTTCCGGTTTTAGATGAAAATGGAAAGTTAACAAATAAATTTGTTTTAGTAAGAAATGCAAATGAATATTCAGAAATCGTAAAAAAAGGAAATGAGAAGGTAATAGAGCCTAGACTTGCAGATGCAAAATTCTTTTTTGATGAAGATTTGAAAACTAAATTTGAAGAAAACACATTGAAATTAAAAGAAGTTGTGTTCCAGAAAGATATGGGGACAATCTATGAAAAAGTTGAAAGATCTTTGGAAATAGCAAAATATATAATAAATGAATTAAAATTGCAAACGAAAGAAAAAAACATATTAAGAACAATCGAATTAGCGAAAGCAGATCTTGTTACAAATGTAATTGGAGAGAAGGAATTTACTAAGCTACAAGGATTTATGGGACAAGTGTATGCAGAAAAACAAGGTGAAGATGCGAATGTTGCAAAAGGAATATTTGAACATTACTTACCTAGGTATCAAGGGGATAAATTACCTGAAACATTGGAAGGTGCAATTGCAGGAATATCGGATAAAATAGATACTGTTGTCGGTTGTTTTGCTGTAGGATTGAAACCTACAAGTTCAAAAGATCCGTACGCACTTAGAAGAGCAGTTCAAGGAATCATTATGGTTGCATTGGAAATGAAGCTAAATATAAATTATGAAGAGTTGATATTGAAAGTATTATCTATATTTGCAAAATCAAAAAAAGTAAAAGAATCAAATGTAGAAAAAGAAATAATAGAATTTTTTAAACAAAGGTTAGTTAATGTTTTAAGTGATAGATATAGTAAAGATTTGATATCATATGAGATAAATCTCGAAAAAAATATAACAGAATTAGAACACAAATTATCGGTTCTAGCTGAATTATCAAAGACGGATGAATTTGATAGAATGGTGAACTTGTTGAAGAGAGTAAAAAATATAATTAAAGATGAAAAAATATCAGGAATAGATGTTAAAGAAAGTCTTTTTGAAAAAGAAGAAGAAAAAAAATTAATGGATTTTATAAAGAAATTTGAGGATTCGAAAGAGAAAAGTTTTGATAATAAAACGAGAGAATTACTACATAATTCAGTTGTTATCGATGATTTTTTCGATAATGTAATGATAAATTCTGAAAATCAAGAGGTAAAACATAACAGGTTAGAAATGCTTTCAAGGCTAATGAAATTAATTGATTCAATTGTAAGTATATAACACATAATTAAAAAAGTCTTGCAATTTTATTTTTATTGAGGTATACTATTGGTGTAATAATAGATTACGTGTAAGTACAAGAGTAATTTACAAAAAAACAAAAACTTTAGGAAGTTAAATTAGAGGAGGAATTGAAATGAAAAAATTAGTTATTTTAGGGACAGCGTTATTGTCTTTGAGCTTAGTAGCATCAGAAATCCAAATTAAAGGTGGATATGATTTCAACAGAAATCAAGTATCAACATCTGACACTGTATTAGATTTTGGAAACGGAGCAACAGCAGGAGCAGAATACATTTTCGATAATCAAGGTGAATTCGAATGGGGAATCGGAGCAGAATACAAATTTGATCAAAAATTCAAAGGAAATGACACTAAATGGATGAGACAAATACCTGTGTATGCTTTAGGGAAATTTAATTTAGTAACAACTAAAAAAGGAAATGATGTTCTATATGTATTAGGTAGAGCAGGAGTAGCTTTAAATGAATCAAAAGTTAATGGAGTAAAATATGATAATGGATTATATGTAGCTGGTGGATTAGGAACTGAAATGGGACCTGTATCATTAGAAGCAATATATGAAAGAGCAGCAACTCCATTCACTAACGCAAGGGGATTCAGAACAAATGATTATCAAGAATCATTCGGATTAAGATTAGGATTAAGATTAGGAAACTTAGTAAATGATAGAACAGCTAAAGTAACAACAGTTGAAAAAATAGTATATGTAGATAAAATAGTTAAAGTACCTGGAGAAACTGTAGTAACTCCACCATTAAACACAAAAACAGTAGTATTACCATTTAGTTGTGTTGCAACTGAGAAAAAATGTGTTATAAGAGGATTTAAAGTTGACGGAAGAGTACCTAATGCAGCAGAAGCAAAAGATTTAGGAACAATATCTTCAGTAATTAACAGTTTCGCAAAAGGTGGAACAGTTGATTTCGTAGGACATACAGATTCTACAGGTTCAGATGCTTACAACCAAAAATTATCAGTAGCAAGAGCACAAAATGTTGCTAGATTATTACAAGAGTATGGATTAAGCAATGATGTAAAAGTTGGATCAATTTCAGGAAAAGGTGAAACTCAACCTTCTCACACTAACGCAACAGTAGAAGGAAGATACAACAACAGAAGAGTAGAATTATTCTTTGATAATGTAGATTTCGGAAAAGTTAAATTTACAAACTAATTATATAGAAGAACGGCCTAGCCGTTCTTTTTTTATACTCAATAAAAAAGGATACTTCATATGAAGTATCCTTTAACTTTTATATATTCCATTTACCATTCACAAAGAACTCTACCATGTCTCCACTATAAGTCTCACCTGTAATTGATAGATTGTGGTCACCGACCATAAAATCAACATGAGTGATACTATCGTTAACACCGTGTATTTCTTTCTCTTCGCTTGAGAACGATTCCCCATTAGTAATTGTATTAGGATATGCACTTCCAATTGCAAAGTGGCAACTTGCATTCTCATCATAGAGTGTATTGCAAAAAATAGTTTTTGACTGATAAATAGGAGAATCAATTGGGACAATTGCAACCTCACCGAGATAACTTGCACCTTCATCAAGGCTTATTAAATCTCTAAGAATTTCATATCCTTTTTCAGCTGAGAAATTTATTATTTTCCCATCCTTAAACGTAAGTGTAAATTCATCAATAGTATTCCCAGCGTATTGAAGTGGAAGAGTACTTGAAATAGTACCGTTTACACCATATTTATGTGGTAATGTAAATACTTCTTCTGTAGGGATATTAGCAGAAAAAATTATTCCAGATTTTGTCTTTTCTTGTGCAGCAAACCAAATATGTTCTTTTGGAAGATCTACAGTAACATTAGTTTTTTCTGATTTATAGTGGAGTGTCTTAAATCTTTTATCATTGAGGTATGTTTTGTATTTTTCTAATTTCTCAAAGTGTAGTTCCCAAGATTTAACAGGATCAACATCATTTATCCGATTAATCATAAATATTAGATCCCATAATTTGTCAATATTTTCAATAGAATTTTTATTTTTAAAAATACTATTTGCCCAACCTTCTGTAGGAATAGAGACAACACACCAGTTACAACCTCCATTAATAACAAAGTCTTTGTATTTTTTCATTGCGATTGATTTAGTTTTCATGTCATTTTTTATCCTCTCAGGATTTACTTTTTCAAGTAATTCTGGATTAGATGCATAAATACTTAATACTGCTGTATTATTTTTTGCAATTTCTGTGAATCCATCGGCAAGCCATTGTGGATAGTTACTAAATACATCTTCACTAGCATTTTCATATCTCAACAGATCCAATTCTTCAGAATTCCATCTGTAGTAAATTTCTTTAACACCACTTTCATAGGCTTTCTTAGCAACTTTCATGACAAAGTCATGTGAAGCTATAGGTGCATTTATTATAAGATTTTGCCCAGGCTGTAGATTAAGACCTACTTTTACTATTAAATTAGCATAATCTAATATTTTTTCTTCAAATGTTTTCATATCGTATCCTTTCATTTATACTGTGATTATTTATATCAAACATAATGTGATAATAAGATATTAATACATCACAAGTAAAAAAGCAACAAAAAATAAAATAATTTGTAGATACAAATATTGACAAATAATAAAAATAGTTATATAATGAGACATAAATAAATAAAAATAATAACTTCAGGGCAGGGTGAAATTCCCGATCGGCGGTAAAGTCCGCAAGTGAGTACTCCTCATAGGAACTGGTTAAATTCCAGTACCGACAGTATAGTCTGGATGAAAGAAGTTAGTAGATATTTAAGAAATTTGAATTGTGAGTTTAGTAATAACTCTATTTTTAAGTAACTTTGTCTTAAATATATTTACGAGATGCCCTAAGTTTTGCTTAGGTTTTTTTATTTGTAAAATATTATAAATATATAGGAGATGATTGATTGTGAAAACATTTGAAGGTAATTTTACTGGGGGAAAAATCAAAGTAGGAATAATAGGTGGAAGATTCAATGAATTTATTACATCAAAATTAATAGCTGGAGCAAAAGATGCGCTAATAAGACACGGAGTAAAAGAGGAAAATATAGACCTTGCTTGGGTTCCAGGAGCATTTGAAATACCATTAGTAGCACAAAAAATGGCAAAAACAAAAAAATATGATGCAATAATAACATTAGGTGCAGTAATAAGAGGGGCGACACCTCATTTTGATTATGTTTGTTCAGAAGTATCAAAAGGAGTTGCAACAGTTAGTTTACAAAATGAAATGCCAGTAATATTTGGTGTGTTAACTGTTAACTCAATAGAAGAAGCAATTGAAAGATCTGGGACAAAAGCAGGAAACAAAGGATTTGAAGCAGGAATGGGCGCAATTGAAATGATAAACTTACTAAATTCTATAGGATAATTTGATAGAAAAGTAAATTATGAAGGATGTGATTTTTATTTTCACAGGATTAATTCAAGAAATGGGAGAAATATTAAGTATAAAAGGAAGCAGTCAAAGTAAAAAAATAAAGATAAAAGCAAAAAAAGTACTAGAAAATGTAAAAATTGGTGATAGCATAGCAACAAATGGTGTTTGTTTAACTGTAACAAGTTTTTCAAAAGATTACTTTGAGGCTGATGTAATGAATGAAACAATAGAAAGATCAACTCTGAAAAGATTATTGTCAGGAAGCAAAGTAAATCTAGAAAAATCACTTACATTAAATGATTTTCTAGGAGGACACTTGGTGTACGGGGATGTTGATTGTGAGGGTATTATAAAGAAAATAACAAAAGTAGGAATAGCTAAAATATATAGAATAAGTCTTGAAAAGAAATACATGAAATATATTGTTGAAAAAGGGCGAATATCAATCGATGGAGCGAGTTTAACAGTTATGAATACAGGGGAAGATTACTTTGAGGTATCTTTAATACCACATACACTTGAATTTATAACTATTGGGACAAAAACAACAGGTGATTATGTAAATTTAGAGACAGATATGTTAGCAAAATATGCAGAGAAAATATTACTAAGTAGAGATGAAATAGATTATACTGATGGCGATAAAAAAGAGAAGTCTAAAATGTCATTAGATTTTTTAAGAAAGAACGGTTTTTAATATGAGTGTTGGCGAAATTTATACAGACGAATATTATATGAAAGAAGCTATAGAACTAGCAAAAAAAGGAATTGGAAAAGTAAATCCAAATCCTTTAGTAGGTGCAGTTATTGTTAAAAATAATGAAATAATAGGTAGTGGGTACCATCAAGCGTATGGTGAAGCACATGCTGAAGTTAATGCGATTATTGATGCTGAAAGTAAAGGAATAAGTGTCGAAGGGGCTACAATATATGTCACACTAGAACCTTGTTCACATTATGGAAAAACACCACCATGTGCACTTAAAATTGTTGATAAGAAATTCAAAAGAGTTGTTGTTGGCAGTAATGATCCTAATCCATTGGTATCAGGAAGAGGATTAGAAATGATAAGAAATGCTGGAATAGAAGTTGTAACAGCTGTTTTAGAAGCTGAGTGTACAGAAATAAATAAAGTTTTTTATAAGTACATAACAACTAAAACTCCATATATTTTTCTAAAAGTTGCAATAACATTGGATGGAAAAATTGCAACATCTGTAGGTGATTCAAAGTGGATATCGAATGAAGAATCAAGAGAAAAAGTTCAATATTACAGAAATAAATTTATGGGGATAATGATTGGGGCGAATACTCTAAGCAATGATAATCCGTCGCTTACAGCACGAATGAGCGAGGGAAGAGATCCTTATAGAATAATAATAGATCCAGATTTAATTTCTAATGATTCATTTAATGTAGTTAAAAATAATAAAGATTCTAAAACAATAATTGTAACACGTGAAACAAATAAAAATGAGAATGCACACGAATTGGAAACAAAGTATAATGTAAAATTTATATTTATAGAAAATAGTGATAAAGAATTTGATATAAAAAATATTGTAGAAAAAATTGGTGAATTAGGTATAGATTCTATTTTGATCGAAGGTGGAAGCAGAGTTATAAGTAAGGCTTTTGAAGAAGATATAATAGATGCAGGAGAGATATTTGTTTCGAACAAAATTCTTGGAGATGAAAAAGGAATATCATTTATATCGGGATTCACAAAGCTTAAAATGCAAGAAGCAATGGAATTACCAAATGTAAAATTCAATATTTATGGAAATAATATTGGAATAGAATGGAGAAAATAATGTTTAATTCAATAGAAGAAGCAATCGAAGATATAAAAAAAGGGAAACCAATTATTATTGTAGATGATGAAGATAGAGAAAATGAAGGGGATCTTGTTATTCCTGCACAAGTTATAACTGAAGAAACTGTAAATTTTATGATTAAAGAGGCAAGAGGACTTATGTGTGTTCCAATAACAAAAGAAAGAGCAGATGAGTTAGAATTAAATTTAATGACGGCAAATAATACTGATAGTCATGGAACTGCATTTACTATTTCTGTAGATTCGCTAGAAGGAACAACAACAGGAATTTCAGTAGGGGATAGATATAGAACAATAAAAGATATTCTTAATCCACAAAAAAAATCTAAAGATTTTAAAAAGCCAGGACATTTATTTCCGTTAATAGCATCAAAAGGTGGAGTTCTTGATAGAAAAGGACATACGGAAGCATCTGTAGATTTAGCAAAAATTTGTGGATATGAACCAGTCTCTGTAATCATTGAAATAATAAAAGATGATGGAGAAATGGCCAGAAGAGATGATCTTATGGGGTTTGCAAAAAAATATGATCTTAAGATAATTACGATTGATCATATAATTGATTATAGAAAAAAAAATGAAGATCTTGTAACAAGAGAAGTAGAAGTAGTTCTTCCAACAAAATTTGGAGATTTTAAAATGGCTGCATTTTCTGATGAGATAGAAAAAAAAGAGTATATTGCAGTATTTAAAGGAGATTTACGAGGAAAAGAAGATGTCTTAGTAAGATTGCATTCAGAGTGTTTAACAGGAGATATTTTTGGTTCTAAGAGATGTGATTGTGGAGATCAACTACATAAATCACTTGAAAGTATTAATGAAAAAGGTGAAGGTCTGTTAATCTATTTACGTCAAGAAGGTAGAGGAATTGGAATTTACAATAAGTTGAAAGCATATAATTTGCAAGATCAAGGGCATGATACAGTAGAGGCAAATCACTTGTTAGGATTCAAAGATGATTTGAGAGATTTTGCTGTGGCAGCACAAATAATAAAAGACTTTGATATAAAATCTATAGAAATATTAACAAATAATCCTAAGAAAATAGAAAGCCTTGAAAAATATGGTATAGATGTTAAGAAAAGAATAGATAGTGAAACAGAACCTACAACTGAAAATAAAAAATATTTAGAGACAAAACGTGATAAAATGGGACACTATATTTTGAAAAAATAATTGAATTGAGAGCTTTTTACAAACTGGCTCTCTTTTTATTTACTTTTTGACTTTTATTCCTTTTATTTGTTGACTAATCTACTATTTAAAACATTGTAAAAAAGTAGCGTTTATGGTAGAATATTATGTAAAAGTATAAATTTTTAAAAATAGGAAGGAAGTAGAAAAGTGGACAAGAAAATTAGAGGCATAATCCTATTTCTTTTAGGAGTGTTCTTAATAATTCTTCTTATGAATAAGCAAATATTTCAAGGTGACAATATACCAGATATAAATAAAATTTTAGGAACATTATTAAATGTTTTCATGATGATTTTCGGAAAATTGTCATATTTCGCAGCAGCATCAATGCTAACATTTGGGCTCCTTGATATTGTTTCAGGAGAAATAAAATTAAAATTTCATAAGTCAAAAATCATTTCATATATAGTTATATTTCTTAGTTTATCGATGCTCTTTATATCGCGGAGCGTAACTGTAAAAATGCCAAGTTTGTTTGTTGAAGCAACAAGAAAACTTTTGGAGTTAGGTTTTAATAGTAATAGCGGCGGTTTTATAGGAGCTTTGATATCAATGCCATTATATAGATATATACACTTAAAACAGTTGCAAATCGTATTGATAATTATAATTATTATTTCTTTGATAGTACTATTAAAAGAATTTATAGTTCTGGGATACGAGTTATTAGTCAGTCTATTTAAATATTATGGAAGCGATGACTATAAGAAAAAAATAAAAATTCTTAAAGCAAAAAAAATAGCTGAAAGAGAAGAGTATATATATCAGAAAGCTAAAAGAAAAGAAGACTTGAAAGAAAGAGTTGTCGAATCAAGAAAAAATAAATTAGGATTTGAAATAGCTAAAAAACCAAAAGAAACAATTTTTCAGAAAACGGATGTATATGCTGGGGACGAGTTGAAGAAAAAAGAAAAAGAATGGTTAGAAATATATAATAGAAAAATAGAAGATGATAAAGAAAAAATAGACATCGAAAAACATTTGAAAACTAATGATGAAAACCAAAAGAATAATGTGGAGGATGAATTAGAAATAAAAAATATCCATGAGTATGGAGTTAAATCTAATTTTGAATTTGAACAAGTAGAGACAACGCTTCACAAAAAACAAGTAGTTGAACCATCAAAAGAGGAATTGCAAGAAATACCAGAAGAAGAATCTTATTATGATGATATAAGTGAAGAAATAGAAATAAGTGATGCACCAGAAATAAGTGAGCTACAGGATTATGAATATGATGATGCATTAAAAAAATCTATAGACCAAATATTTGTACAAAAAACAATGGACTCATCAAAAAGAGCAGAAATAGAAACATACATAAAGAAAAATGTAGTTCATTTGGAATCAGTTTTAAAAGAATTTGGAATAGAGGCAAAAGTTGTTGATTACAGAAGAGGGCCGACAATAACAAGATATGAACTTACAATACCAAGAGGAATAAAAGTAAGTAAAGTTACATCTTTATCAGATGATATTGCAATGAGCTTAGCAGCGGAAAGCATAAGAATTGAAGCCCCAATACCGGGTAAAAGTGCTATTGGAATAGAAACACCAAATCAAGTTAAAGAACCAGTTCATTTTTCAAATATAATAAGAAACAAAGAGTTAGAAAAAGGGGCATTGAATATAATACTGGGAAAAGATATTGTTGGAAGAGATAAGATTATTGATATTGCAAAAATGCCACATCTATTAATCGCGGGACAAACGGGATCTGGAAAAAGTGTTGCGGTTAATACGTTAATATCAACTTTGATAACAAAAAAATCAGAACGAGAAGTAAAATTCATAATGGTTGATCCAAAAATGGTAGAGCTTATGCCGTATAATGGAATCCCACATTTACTAGTTCCTGTAATAATAGATCCTAAATTAGCTGCTATTGCTCTGAAATGGGCAGTAAATGAAATGGAAAATAGATATAGAACATTAATGGAAAAAGGTGTTAGAAATATTGAAGGATACAATTCGTTAAAAAACATAGAAAAAATGCCTTATATAGTAATAATCATTGA
>JAGOYM010000090.1 GCA_018059165.1 Leptotrichiaceae bacterium
ATATCGAGAAATGGTACAACAGAGAAAGAATTCAAGAGAAGATAGGTTATTTAACACCAGTTGAATTTGAAGAAATGAGTAAAAAAATTATATAAAAAGTGCTCCAAATATTTGGGTCCGAACCATTCCCAGAAACTTATTATTTAAATTTAGGAGAAAATGATTTTAAAATTGAAAATAATTTTCAAATATTAACTAGTGGGAACAAAGATAATATTGAATTTTTAAAAACAATAGGAGAGCTAATTGATGAAGTAGAAAAATATGTAAATGATTTAAATTAAAATAATAAAAGTCAACTAGAGCAGAAACAAATTGCTCTAGTTTTCTTTTATTATTATTTTAAAATTAAAAAAAGATTGACAATTACAAATAAAAGGAGTATATATTAAATTAGAATTAAATATAAAAGGGGATGGGGAAATGGAATTAGAGGCAAAAAGACAAGGATTTACGCTTATTGAGATGCTATTAGTATTAGCAATTATTGCAATTATTGCTACATTTGCAATACCACAAGTAGCAAAGTACATCAACAAAGCGAACAGAACTAAAATAATAGCAGCAGTTTCAGATTTAAATACAACAAGTACTTCTTGGAGTATAGAAAATAATGGGAACATGCCCACAAGTATGGCAGATGTATTTACAGAACAAGGAAATTTATCAAAGTTAGGTATTGGTTTACAAGCAGATGGAACATTCAAGACGGGAAACATTGAGGGAATAATGATTTATGTTGCGTCAGATGGTGAAATTTATGCAAAAATATCTCCTTCAAGTAAAGTTTATGCTAACGAAGAAATACATTCTAGGTAGTACAATGGAAATTTTATTATTGTACGCAGTCCTTATTTTTATTGCTTATTATGACTATAAAGAGAAAATAATACTTGATAGTGGGATATTACTATTATTAATTTACGGAATTATAAAAAGTATAAATACAAATCAGCTCGAAAATGCCTTTCTAGGAGCATGTACATACCCAATAGGGTTGTTGCTCATCTACAGTACCGAAGATTACTTTAAGAAGCAATTAATTGGGTTTGGAGATGTAAAACTTATGATGGCACTAGGAGCAATAGCCAAATACAAAAATATTTATAATATTGTTATGTTCTATCAACTGTTATTCATTATTTCAGGTCTCTATTCTATTATGATAATAATTTTTTTCAAGAAAAAAAAGTCTGAGTACATAGCATTTGGACCATTAATAATACTGACATTTGTATTACTTTGGAGGTAATAAATGGATAAAAAAAGGGGAGAAAGTCTAATTGAATCATTGTTATCGATATTTTTTGTAACAACAATAATAATTCCAACATCAAATATATTAACAAAGATGACAAATGTTAACTACAAAGTTAACAATGAAAAAGAGAAGCAAATAGGTAAAAGAAATTTACTTGAGAAATTAAAAAGTATTTCATATGCAGAAATAGAAAAACTCGAAGGAACTCAGACCATAGATTCAATGGATGTAGCAGTAATTCGACAAGAATTTTATTATCAAAAATATGAAAAAGGGGTCGTAATAAAAAAATATATATTTAAAATAGTAGTTGATGGCATTGAAGATTATTACATTCCAAGCTATGAAGACAAGAATAGTGGGGTTTTGCTCATCGAATTTCTAGTAAGCATATTTATATTTACGATTATAGTCATGTTTATGCTTAGTTTTTTGAGTAAAATAAAAAATATAGAGGAGAGTCGAGCGCGTGATCATAAACTATATGAGAACTACTATTATACTGTAGATAAGCTAGTTGAGGAAATTATAAATAGAGATAGTATTGTAGATATTAAAATAAATCAGATAATATACTTGAAAGATGGAGTATATTATCGAGTATCATATGAGAATGGTACGTTATACATGGCAAATTCAACAACTCTTACAGATTTTGGAAGACAGAATAGAATTGGCGATTATGAAAATGTTAGGTTTATAAAAAATGCAAAACAACTAGAAATTCACATAAAAAATGAAAAATTTCAAGAGAAAATAAGGGTGATTAGTTTACGATGAATAAAAAAAATGGAATAAGTTTACTATATGTGTTAATTCTAATGTCTTTTATATCAGTATTCTCAACAAGTTTCCTACTATATGTCAAAAATAAAGAAGGAATAAACAGACTAGAAAAAAAGTCTTTAAGCAATGCGGAAAATAAGAATATTAGGGGTATATTATTAGCCAAAGAAAAAGAATTTGCTAAAGAGGAGAATTACTTTACATCAACAATCATAGGCACAAACTATGAAAGATTAATCTATCAAAATACAGCTACAAGTATTGGCGGCTATAAGATTATCAATTCGACGAAACAATTACCGCTAGTAGCGAATACAAAATACGAAAACGTAACAATAACATACAGCAAGAAAGTATTACAAGAAACATTTTATTATGTTGAAACATTAGAAATTATACCTAATTCTACAGGGAATGTAGATATAAAAGTACTTAGCAAAGAATTGAGATGATAAGAAATGTTAAATATTTATATAAAAAATGAAAACAAACTATTTTTACAGCAAAATAATGAGGTTCATTATTATGAATTTGAGGATTTGGAAATATTGTTAGAAGAGATTGTTGAAGAATACCAAATGCAGAAAGAAAACAAAGAAGTTGTATTAACACTTGATTTTGAAGAGTTTGAAATGTTTGTCAAAGAGGATAAAAATAAATTTGTAATAAAAGAAATACATAATATTGCAATGATAGGCTTGAAAAAAGACAAAATAAAGAAGTATGTAAGAACATTTGCTACTAGCAAATTTATAATTAAGGAAATAAGAATGGACTTGATATCTGTATATTCAGCACTTAGCAATAAAGAAGGAAATTTAGATCAAGAATATATGTGTATTGGAATGGACAAAAGTTATCTCACATCATTTTCTCAAGGAGAAATAAATGAAATTAAGCAAATAGACATAGGTAAAAAAACGGATATGTTTGATGAGTATGACTTTGCTGATATTAGAGTAATCAATGAAACAAAAAGTGATATTGAATTAATATTTTTAGGTGGTGAAGGAGATAAATACTATAATTTCTTCCAATCTAAAAAAACTAT